>JANMKO010000140.1:0-5970 GCA_031372085.1 Betaproteobacteria bacterium | reverse complement strand
CAAAGCCGCTGGCGCCGTGCCCAGTGTCTGGCTGCCGGGTGACGCAAAGCTGATGGTCTGCAGGGCCACCGTCACCGTGAACGACGCCGATACCGCCGCCGCCGCCGTGGTCGGATCGCCGGACTGGCTGGCGTCGATGGTGCAGGTGCCCACCGCCAGCAAGGTCAGTGTGCTGCCGCTCACGCTGCACACGCCGGGCGTGGCGGAGGTAAATGCCACCGTCAAGCCGGCGCTCGAGCTGGCGGTCAGCACCGGCACGGCGCTGGCCAGCGCCTGAGCGCCTGGTGAAACAAAGCGGATGGTTTGTGCCCTGAGCGCCACATCGACGGTGTTCAATACCACCGCTGCCGCTGAAAACGCCGCGCTGCCGGCCTGGCTGGCGCCCACCGTGCATGGCCCAGCGCTGAGCAGCGTGAGCGTGCTGCCGGCCACCGTGCACACGCTCGGCGTGAGGGACATCAACGACACCGGCAGGCCCGACGTGGCCGTGGCCGCCAGGGCCACCGGCGCCGTGCCCAAGGTCTGGTTGCCGGGCGACGCAAAGTTGATGGCTTGCGCGGCCAACCCCGAGCCCACGGCAAAGGCATGCGAGACAGCCGGCGCCGGCTGGTAGTTGGCATTGCCCGGCTGGCTGGCCACCACCGTGCAGGTGCCCAGGCCCAGTGCCGTCAGCGTGCTGCCGGCCACCGTGCAAACACCGGGCGTAGACGACCGCAAGGCCACCGGTAAAGCCGAAGTGGCCGATGCCACCAGCGCGGCCGGCGCGCCGCCCAGCGTCTGGTTGCCCGGTGCAATGAAGTGGATGGTCTGCGCTGCCGGCCGCACCGCAAACGATGTGGCCACGGGCGTGGCGGCGGCATACAACTTGTCGCCCGGCTGCACCGCGTCAATCGTGCACTGGCCGGCGGCCAGCAGCGCCACGGCAACGCCACTCACGCTGCAGACGGTGGGGGTTGCCGACGCAAAGACGACGGCCAGGCCAGAGGTGGAAGTCGCCGCCAGCGGTGCCGCTGCGGTGCCAAATACCTGCTCACCCGGCAGGCTGAAGTGGATGCTTTGCGGCACCGCGCCGACCTCGGGCTCGGCCCCGCCACCGCAGGCGCCCAGCAGCAGCAGTGCGGCCAGGCCGAAGACACGCGCAAAAAACGGGCTGGCGGCTTGAATCATGGCAATTCCTTCGTCTTCAAACAGGGCTGACTGCGCATTCAGTGCGCTTGCAAAAACTTGCCGGTTCCAAACCTATGGGCACTGGCCCGTTCCCGGCACGGGCAGCACCGCAGGCACCGCGTGCGGCCCAGCCGCGCCAAGGTAGCTGGCAATCGAGTGCGGTGGCAGTCCGGTCGGGTAGGTGAGCCCGCCGAGGCGCAGGTCAAATTGGATCGGCTGGTCGCTGCGGTTCATCACCACCACCACCGCCGCGCCGTCCGGGTTGACAAAGGCGGTGCACTCCAGCGCCTGCAGTGAGGCGGCACACAGCACGCGCCGGGCGCCGGGCTTGACGAAACGGGCGAAGTGCCCGATGTAGAAGTACGAGCTCTGGTAGCGCAGCACATCCTGGGCGGTGTCGGCCAGGAGGGGCGCGCTGCACAGATTGCCAACATGGTTGGGGCCGCCGGTATGGTCGAGCAACAGGTTCCAGTCGATCCAGCCGACCGTCCAGCGGTTCAGGTCATTGACCATCGACCGGCCGTAGCGCTCGCCCAGTGCCCAGTCACCGGTGTGCGGCCCGCCCTCCTGGCAGCCTTCGGTGAACAGCAATTGCTTGTCGGGCCAGGCGTCATGCACCAGCTGCACATGGTCAAAGTGGTCTTCACCGTACCAGTGGAAGCCCGTGCCCCAGACGTACCGGGCCGCGTCGGGGTCGGCATAGACAACGGCGGCCCGCTCAACCATCGCGTCCCGGTTGTGGTCCCAGATGACGATCTTGATGTGCCCGAGCCCGGCTTTGGCCAGCTCGGGGCCAAGCTGGTCGCGCACGAAGTCACGCTCTTGCTCGGCGCTGTACAAGCACGAATCCCAGGTCTGGCTTGCGGCGGGCTCGTTTTGCACCGACACCCCCCAGACCGGCACGCCCTGCGCTTCATACGCCTGGATGAAGCGCACAAAACAGCGCGCCCAGGCATTGGCAAACTGCGGCAGCAAATGGCCGCCCTGGTTCATCTGGCCATTGCTCTTCATCCAGGCGGGCGGGCTCCAGGGCGACACCAGCAGTTTGAACGGCGTGCCGGCCACCGCCTGCGCCGCCTGGATGAAAGGCAGCAGCGCCTGGTGGTCGCGGGCAATCGAGAAGTGCGCCAGCGCCGCATCACCTGGCACTGCTGCGTGGGCATAGTGGCCGAGCGAAAAATCACAACTGTTCATGTGCACACGGCAGAAGGTGTAGCCGTGGCCGATGGCGGGATCAGCTGAAAACAGCGCCTGCAAGACCTCGGTGCGCCGTGCCGGGCTGAGCTGATGCCACGACACGGCCGCCGCCTCGGTGAAAGCACCGCCAAACCCTTCGATGGTCTGGAACCGGCGCTCGGGCTCGACCCAGACCCGGGGCGCATCCTGGCCGGGCCGCTCATCCAGCCGGGCGTGCACCGCTTGCTCAGCGAGCGGCGACGGCCCGCCTTGCGCTGTCAGCAGGCAGCGCAGCGTGCGGGGTGCTACGGGCGGGACCGCGTGCATGGCGTCAGGACGATGCTGGTTGGGCTCATTCGGGACAAAAAAAAGGGCACCGAAGTGCCCTTTTGTCAGGCTTGCTCAGCCGGCGCTCAAGCAGCGCGGCGGCGGCGGGCAATTGACGCCACGCCCACCAGGCCCGCCAGCATCAGCGCGTAGCTGCCGGGCTCAGGCACGGCGGCAGCAACGCCCAGGTACAGGTCATCAATCAGCACCTTGCCGGCAGGCAGGCCCGGCTCGATCGGGCCGATGCCCTGGCTGAACTCGATAAAGGCCGCCGTGGCGCCGACCGGAACCGCACCAATCGCGCTGTAGGTGATCTGGGTCCAGGTGGTGGGGTTGATCAAAATCTGGAAAAACTGGTTGCCGCTGTTGGCTTTGATGTTGCCCGTGCCGTCAAGAAAGCGCAGCGCAAACAGCACGTTGCCCGTGCCGCCGGCAGTGCCCTTGGCCCAGAAGCTCAGCGTCGGCGTGTCCCCCACGGTCAGGGCAGGCAGACCCCCCTGGTCAATCGAGTTTTGCAGCATCACCGCCGCGTTCATGGCCGGCGATGCCAGCTGGGCTGAATACGCGCCGGTGTGGGCGTCGGTCGAAAGCGAGTAGCCGCTTGCGGCTTGCAGCCAGGACGCGGCCGGGGTCGACACGCCGACCGTCTCAAACCCGCCATTGGCGAAGCCGTTGACGGTGACGGCTTGGGCAGCACCAGCGCACAGCACCAGGGTGGCGGCGGCGGTGATCGAGAGTGACTTTAAAGACATTGCTTATCTCCTGAGGACCTCACCATTCCGCTGGCCCCGACAGACCACCTGTCAAAGCTGGAACAGTGCACGAGACCGGGGGGTTCCGACTCTGCTTGAAAGCACCTTCAGCGCCCGGCTGCCAGCTCAAATCTGAACTTGACGGGTTATGAAAGCGCTTTCAACGACACAATCATAGGGTTTGGCGTTGCCTGCCGCAAGGGCAGAATCCCGGGGGTGGACCCCTTGTCCGAGGGGGCGCTTCAATCCAGCGACAGGCCACCCCGCCGACCCGATGCGAATGGGTTTGCACCCGTTGCCGACCGCCAGCCAACCGTCAGCCCACCGTCAGCCGACCGCCAGCCGACCGTCAGCCGTTTTGCAGCCGTGCGCGCGCGTGCGCCCGCGCGCGCACAACCTTCATCACAGTCCGCGTGCCATCGCACCCGCTTGCGCGCCGACAGGCCATTTCTCTTGGCGACTACCATCTGATCCTTGTGTCCAGGATCGTGAACCATGACAACCTCTGCTCGCGCCGCGCCCACCCGATCAAAGCGGCCTGGGAAAACGGCAGCCGCTGCCAAGACCGCTCGCTCAAAATCGGCTGACGGCAAACGAGCCAAGAAGTCGGCGACCAACGTGGCGATCACCACCGAACTGGCGCCCGCCGTGGCCATTGCCTTGCTGGACAAGACCGAACAGCCACCCGGCGCCGCAGCGCCGGCGCTGGACTGCCTGGCAGCCGGGGCAACGCCCTCGGAGACCGACGGCAAGGTGCGGGTGCAGCTCATGTTCGAGAACGGGGCGGTGCTGCCGGTCGAAATGAGCATCGCTGCGGGCGCTGCGCTGGCCAGGGGGCTGGCAGAGGAACTGCCTAAAAAGTAGACCACTGTCCGGCAATTGCACCGATAGGCGGTCGGGATGGGCGATTACCCTGGCAATCCCATTGACCTGCACAAGCCCGATCCCCTGTTGACGAAGCTTGGAAACCGCATCGACTCTGAGCCATGACGAATCAGCCAAGCTCCCGGCCCCTGGTGACCGCCGACACACCGGCAGCGCCCGTCGCGCCCGTCGCGCCCGTGGCGCTGAAGCTGGCGCTTGAACAAAGTCATGAAGTCAAGGCCAAGGTCGAGGCCTGCGCCGAGGATCTGGCGCAAGCGAACGAAGGCACAAAAAGAACCATCGCGGCGGGTGCGACAACCCTCCCTGCCAAGCAAACCCTTGATGACAACAAGGCGGTTGAGACTCAGGTGCAGGAATGTGCTGAAGACCTGGACAACGTGACGAAGACCCTGGCGCAGGGGATCGACGAGTTGAAGGCGGTGGAAGTCGCGCTGGCAAACTCGAGAACCGAGTTGGCGCAAACCACCGCGTCCCTCGCCTGCGCGCTGGCGAGCGAGGAGCAAGCCAATCTCAGGGCATTGCACGACCACACAACAGGCCTGCCCAACCGGGCGCTGTTTGATGATCGGCTCTCGCACGCCCTCGCGCTTGCCGAACGCCACGACTGGACAGTGGCGGTGATGTTTCTCGATCTTGATCGCTTCAAAAGCGTCAATGATGTTCACGGGCATGCCGCAGGCGACATCGTGTTGAAGGAGGTGGCCAAGCGGCTCGCGCAGGACGCGCGGGACGAGGACACCGTGTGCCGCAATGGCGGCGACGAGTTTCTGTACCTGCTGATGAATCCACAAGGCCGGGGAAACGTCGAGAGGATCGCCGCCGCCGTGATTGAAAACCTGGCACGGCCCATTCGTGTGGGCGAGAAGCAACTGACCGTCAGGCCGAGCATCGGGATTGCCATCTACCCGGCTGGTGGCGTCACCCGCGAAGCGTTGATCCAGAACGCCGACGCGGCGATGTACCGCGCGAAGAAGATCGAGTGCGGCTATGCCGTCCATGAGCCTCCGGTCGGTCATGACCAGCCGGAGAACAATGCCGCCACGTAAGGCAATCAACCGAGCTTTCAGCCATTCTCTGATCGGAAACAGCACTGCTTGTTGGCAAGCAATGCATGTATCCAACGTGCAGTGTGTCAACCACCCGGCCAGACCACATGCTCGGGCTTGCCCAGCGCCAGCGTCTTCTGAAAGCAGCCAACGTGCGGGCACGCGGCGGGTCCCCGCAACCGCTCAGCAAGCCCTGACAAGGGTCGGCAGCTGCTTGCCGAAAGGCCCAGGCCTCGTGCCGCACTTCACACCGCGCGCCGTCTCGACGTCCAGCGCACCCGCCCGGTCGTGCCAGGCGCCCGCCGCTGCCGCATCAACAAGTAGGCCGCAGGAATCACGAACATCGACAGCAAGGGCGCGGTGATCATGCCGCCGACCATCGGCGCGGCGATGCGCTGCATCACCTCCGATCCGGTGCCCGTGCCCCACATGATCGGCAGCAGGCCGGCAAGGACCACCGCCACCGTCATCGCCTTCGGCCGCACACGAAGCACCGCGCCTTCGCGGATCGCGTCGAGCAGGTCGGCCGTGTGGGTGGTGCCCTGCGCGATGCGAACGTCCCACGCCTGCTTCAGGTACAGCAGCATGATCACGCCGAACTCGGCCGACACACCCGC
>JANMKO010000110.1:0-9164 GCA_031372085.1 Betaproteobacteria bacterium | reverse complement strand
GCGCTACCGCAGCCGCGTCAAGGTGGCGGTGCCCACCAGCAAGGCGGTGATGTTTTGTTTGATGGATGTGTCGGGCTCGATGGACGAGGGCCGCAAGGATTTGTCGAAGCGCTTTTTTATTCTGCTGTATCTGTTCTTGACACGGCACTACGACAAGATCGATATTGTCTTCATCCGCCACCACACCCAGGCGCAAGAGGTGGACGAAGAGAACTTCTTCCACGCCCGTGAGACCGGCGGCACGGTGGTGTCATCGGCCCTGGTGCTGATGGAAGAAATCATCCGCGCACGTTATTCTCCGAGTGAGTGGAATATCTACGGCGCGCAGGCCAGCGACGGCGACAACTGGCACCATGACAGCGGCCGTTGCCGCGAGTTGCTGGCCACCAAGATATTGCCGCTGTGCCGTTATTTTGCGTATGTGCAAGTGGCCGAAGAAGAGCAGAACCTGTGGACCGAATACACCCAGCTCACCAGCACCTGCCGCCACTTTGCGATGCGCAAGGCGGTGGAGGCGTCGCAGATTTACCCGGTGTTCCGGGATTTGTTCAAAAAGGAGGGCGCTGCGCAAGCAGCGTGATCTGATGGAATCTCCGCCCACACCCCTGCTTGACGACGCCGCTGACAACGCGGCCGATAACACGACGGACGATGCCGCGCCGGTGCCGGCGTTGCCAGAGCTGCCGCTGCGTGGCCCGTTGCCGCTGAATAAAACCGTAGAGCGCCTGCCCGCGCCCAGCGACTGGACATTCGATCTGATCGACCAGTACCACGAGGTGATCCGCCACACGGCGCAGCGCTACGGCCTGGACACCTACCCGAACCAGCTGGAGATCATCACCGCCGAGCAGATGATGGATGCCTATTCCAGCGTCGGCATGCCGGTGAATTACCGGCACTGGAGTTACGGTAAAGAGTTCATCAGCACCGAGAAGAATTACAAGCGCGGCCACATGGGCCTGGCCTATGAAATTGTGATCAACAGCAACCCTTGCATCAGTTATTTGATGGAGGAAAACACCATGCCGATGCAGGCGTTGGTGATTGCGCACGCGGCCTACGGCCACAACAGCTTTTTCAAGGGCAATTACCTGTTCCGGATGTGGACTGACGCCAGCTCCATCATCGATTATCTGGTGTATGCCAAAAACTATGTCAGCGAATGTGAAGAGCGCCACGGACTGGACAGGGTAGAAGAATTCATCGATTCGTGCCACGCGCTGCAAAACCACGGCGTTGACCGTTACCGCCGGCCCACCCGCAAAACCCTGGCGCAAGAGCTGAGCGAGCGCAAAGACCGTGAGGCCTATGCCCAGCGCCAGGTCAATGATTTGTGGCGCACGCTGCCCAAAGCCGCTGACAAGGCGGGCGGCCCGGCCGAGGTGCGGCGCTTCCCCGATGAGCCGCAAGAAAATCTGCTGTACTTCATCGAGAAAAACGCACCGCTGCTAGAGCCGTGGCAGCGCGAGATCGTGCGCATCGTGCGCAAGGTGGCGCAATACTTTTATCCGCAGCGCCAGACGCAGGTGATGAACGAGGGCTGGGCCACCTTTTGGCACCACCGGCTGCTGAACCAGATGTATGACGACGGTTACCTGACCGACGGCGTGATGATCGAATGGCTGAAATCGCACACCAATGTGGTGTACCAGCCGCGGGTGACTGACAAAGGTTATTCTGGTTTTAATCCGTATGCGCTGGGTTTTGCGATGTACACCGATATCAAGCGCATCTGTGAAAACCCGACCGACGAAGACCGGCAGTGGTTCCCCGATATTGCCGGCAGTGATTGGGTGCCCACGCTGCATGCGGCGATGCGAAATTACAAGGACGAGAGTTTTATCGGCCAGTACCTGTCGCCTAAATTGATGCGTGAGTTTCGGCTGTTTGCCATTACCGATGACGACAAGCAGAGTGAGCTGGAGGTCAGCGCCATTCATGACGACAACGGTTACCGCCGGGTGCGTGAGGCGCTGTCGCACCAATATGATCTGGGCTCACGCGAGCCCAATATCCAGGTGTGGAATGTCAACCTGCGCGGCGACCGGTCACTCACGCTGCGCCACTTTCAGCACAACGACCGGCCGATCGATGACAGCGGGCAGGAGGTGCTCAAACACGTGGCCCGGCTGTGGGGGTTTGGCGTGCATCTGGAAAGCACCAATGCCAAGGGCGACATCACCAAGCGCTGGACGGTGGCCGCGCCGGCCACCTGATCGCCAGGCGGCGGTGGGCACAGGGTGGGCACAGCACCACCGGCCGCTGCGGCGGGCGTTTACCCGCCGGGCGCTGGCGGCTTGAGCCGGCTGATCACGTCGGCCAGCCGCTCACGCACCTCCATGTCTGCCACCTGCGCCAGGCTGGTGGCCAGATTGCCCAGCACGCTATCGAGTTGCCAGCGCGCCGGGCCCTCGTCGGCCACCTGGTCGGCCAGTTCTTCGGCCTTGTCGGCATCGGCCGCATCAAACGCGGCCACCAGCAGGGTGGGGCGCAGCCAGGGGTCGGTGGCACCGCGCTTTTTGGCGCGCTCGCAGGCCACGATCACCAGGCGCAACGCCGACAGCGCGCGCTCTTCATCGCCTTTGCGCTGCCGCAGCCGGTACAGCGCGGGCAGGTTGCTGGCGCAGTAGTACTCATTCAGGTCCAGGTCCATGCCGCGCTCGTAGTGCTCGATGGTTTTGGCCAGCGTGCGGCGCCGGTCGTCGGCATCTGCGGCTGATTTGAGCAGGCGTTTGTAGCGCCCGCCCAGCAGGCCCTGGCGCTCAGGCGTCGGGCCGTCGCTGGCCACCAGCGCCTCTAGCTCGGTAATCGATTCAAGGTGCCGGCCGGCGGCCGACAGCGCCAGCGCGCGCTGCTCACGCACCTCGGCCAGCGTGCGCACCTCGTCGGCCGCGCCGTCGATGAAGGCCAGCAGCCCGGCCCAGTCGGCGGCTGATTCTGCGCAATCGCGCAGCAGCCGCAGCAGCGCAATCGCCACCAGCGCCGTCATCGGCCCCTGACCATGCTGCTGGGCCAGCGCGTGGGCCAGCAGCATGCGGCCCTGGCGCGGCGCGGCGCGAACCGTGCGCACGGTGGCCTGAAATACCGCCAGCGCCGCCATCTGGTCTTTCATGCTGGTGGCAGCGGTTTCGTCCACGTTGAACGGGTAGCCCAGGATCGACTGGTGCATCGGCGAGATGCCTTTGCCCAGGCTGGCGATGGCGCTTTTGATGGCGCTGCGGATGGCCAGCGCGGTGGTCTCGGTGATCTCGCCCTCGGGCAGCGGATAGCGCACGGTGCGCATTTGGGCCACGTCAAACAACTGCTTTGACCAATCAGCCGCCAGCAGCACGCAGCCGGTTTTTTGCGCCGCGTGGCGAATGCCGATCTCGTAATACACATTGCCGTTGGGGATCGTCATGTCGGCCAGCACGATGTGGGCAAAGTACAGCCGCTCCAGCATTTGCGTGATGATCAGCGCGCCGGTGTCCTGGTCGGCGCGCACCGGCTCGTAGCCCAGGTCTTTGATCACCGGCACATAGGCCAAGTCCCAAAGCCGGTTGAAGTCGATCTCGGCCGGGCCGAAGCCGGCCTCGGCCTGGGTGGCCTTGCGGCCGTAAGGCATCACCATGAAGCACAGCGGTTTGGGCATCGGCGGTCCGTCGATCAGCGTGGTTTTGCGGCCGGCTGCCGCAAACAAATCACAGTGAAAAAATCTTGCCCGGGTTCAGGATGTTTTTCGGGTCGAGCGCGCGTTTCAGCAGCCGCATCAGGTCAACCGTTGCCAACCCGGCCTCGTCGATCAAAAAGCCCTGCTTGTGCAGGCCGATGCCGTGCTCACCGCTACAGGTGCCCTCCAGCGCCAGTGCGTGGTGCACCAGTTGGGTGTTCAGCCGCTCGGCGGTTTCGCGCTCGGCGGGGATGTGCGGGTCGATCAGGTAGGCGATGTGGAAGTTGCCGTCGCCCACATGGCCGACGATGTAGTAGGCCAGCCCGGCTTCGTCGGCCTCTCGCACGGCCAGCGCAATGCACTCGGCCAGGCGCGAGATGGGCACGCAGGTGTCTGTCGTCACGGTGCGGCAGCCGGGCTTCATTTGCAGGCCGGCGAAGTAGGCGCGGTGGCGGGCCGTCCACAGCCGGGTGCGGTCTTCGGGCGTGCTGGCCCACTCAAAATCCTGGCCGCCGTGCTCTCGCGCCACGTCTTGCACGGTGGCGGCCTGCTCGGCCACGCCGGCCGGGCTGCCGTGAAACTCCATCAACAGCATCGGCGCCTCGCGCAGCGTCAGTTTGTCGTGCTTGTTGACGGCCCGCACTGCGTTGGCGTCCAGCAGCTCACAGCGCGCAATCGGCACGCCCATCTGGATGATCTGGATGGTGGTGGCCACCGCCGCCGCGATGCTGGGAAAGGTGCAGATGGCGGCTGAGACCGACTCGGGCTGCGGATAAAGCTTGAGCGTGATCTCGGTGATGATGGCCAGCGTGCCCTCGCTGCCCACCACCAGCCGCGTCAAATCGTAGCCGGCGCTGGATTTTTTGGCCCGCGTGCCGGTGCGCAAGGTCTGGCCGTTGGCCATCACCACCTGCAAGGCCAGCACGTTTTCGCGCATCGTGCCGTAGCGCACCGCATTGGTGCCGCTGGCCCGGGTGGCGGCCATGCCGCCGAGTGACGCGTCGGCACCCGGGTCGATCGGAAAAAACAGCCCGGTGTGGCGGATCTCGTTGTTCAGTTGGTTGCGGGTGACGCCGGGCTGCACCGTCACCGTCAGGTCTTCGGGGTTGATGCGCAGGATCTGGTTCATGCGCGAGACATCGATGCTGATGCCGCCCTGCACCGCCAGCAGATGGCCCTCCAGAGACGACCCCGTGCCAAAGGCGATCACCGGCACGGCGTATTGGTCAGCCAGCGCCACGGTGGCGGCCACGTCGGCGGTGCTTTCGGCAAATACCACGGCGTCGGGCGGTGGCACCTCAAACGGTGATTCGTCGCGGCCGTGCTGCTCTCGCACGGCCAGCGCCGTGCTGCAGCGCTCACCAAAATGGGCTTTGAGCGCCGTGATCATCTCGGCGGGCACGGCGCGGGGCCGGATCATGCGGGCGATATCAACCGGTGCGTTCATGGTGGCGTTCCTCGGGGTGGCCTGGCAAGGCCGGTGGTTCGGGCCATTGGTTCTGGCCGCTAGTTCGCGCGGCTTGTTCGTACCCAGCCGGCAAGGCCCGCGCCGGGTGTCAACCCAGATCGTCGGGCCCGTAATGGCCCATGCGGCGCGATTTGGTGTTCAGGTAACCCTGGTTGTGCGGGTTGGACGGCATGTGCAGCGGCAGGCGCTCCACCACGTCGATGCCCAGGCGCTGCAGCGCCTCCATCTTGACGGGGTTGTTGGTCAGCAGCCGCACCTGTTTGACGCCCAACTGGCGCAGCATCTCGGCCGCCACGGTGTAATCGCGCGCGTCGTCGGGCAGGCCGAGCAGGCGGTTGGCCTCTACGGTGTCGGCGCCGGCCTGTTGCAGCGCGTAAGCGCGGATCTTGTTGACCAGGCCGATGCCCCGGCCCTCTTGGCGCAGATACAGCACCAGGCCCCGGCCGGCGTCGGCAATGGCCTGCAGGCTGGCTTCCAACTGGGCACCGCAGTCGCATTTCAGGCTGTACAGCGTGTCGCCGGTCAGGCATTCGCTGTGCAGGCGGGTGAGCACCGGCTCACCGTCGTCCAGCCGGCCCAGGCTCATCGCGGCATGCTCGGCGCCAGTGCGCGCGTCCACCAGGCCATGCAGATTGAACTCACCCCAGTGCGTGGGCAGGCGGCAGGTGACCAGCGTGGGCCGTTTGGCGGCGGCACCTGCGGTGGCAGGCAAAACGGCAGGCAATGCGCGAGCGTTCATGGGGTGGGCCGGGTGCATCAGCACGGCCTGGGAGCAGGGTCCGAAGGTCATTGTCGGCGATCAACGGGGGCGTTGGCTGGCGGGGCGGCCGTTGGGTTGGTGGCCGGGGTGGCTGCGTGGATGGCGGCGTGGGTAGCGGCGTGGGTAGCGGCGCGGGTGGCGGCGCGGGTGGTGGCCTGGACAGCGGGCCAGCGCCTCAAACAATCCGGCTCTGGTGCCCCGCCCAGTACGGATCGCGCAGCAGGCGCTTGTACAGCTTGCCGGTGGGCAGGCGTGGCAACTGGGGGGTGAAATCGATCGAGCGTGGGCATTTTTGGCGCGACAGGTGGGCCTGGCAGAAGGCCATCAGTTCTTGCACCATCGCCGGGCCCGGCGCCTCACCGGCCACCAGCTGCACAACGGCCTTGACCTCTTCGCCCAAGTCGGCGTTGGGCACGCCGAACACTGCTGCGTCAGCCACTTTGGCATGGGTGATCAGCAGGTTCTCGCACTCTTGCGGGTAGATGTTGACGCCGCCCGAAATGATCATGAAGGTCGACCGGTCGGTGAGGTGCAAAAACCCGTCGTCATCCACATAGCCCATGTCGCCCACGGTGCTCATGCTGCCGTCGGGTGAGCGGGTGAGCGCGGTGCGCTCGGGGTCGTTGAAGTAGACAAAAGGTGAGGCGGTCTTGAACCAGATCTCACCCGGCGTGCCTTTGGCCACCGGCTGCATCTGCTCGTCCAGCACATGCAATTCGCCCATCAGCACCCGGCCCACGGTGCCCCGGTGGGCCAGCCACTCGGCCGTGTTGCAGGCGGTAAAGCCCAGGCCCTCGGTGGCGCCGTAGTACTCATGGATGATCGGGCCCCACCAGTCGATCATCTGCTCTTTGACCTGGGCCGGGCACGGCGCGGCGGCATGCACGGCAATCTTCAACGACGACAAATCATGCCGGCTGCGGGCCTCAGCCGGCAGCTTGAGCAAACGCGAGAACATCGTGGGCACCAGCTGGGTGTGGGTGATGCGGTACTGCTCAACCAGCGCCAGGTAGTGCTCGGGGTCGAAGTGCTCCATGATCACCACCGTGCCGCCGTGGCGCAGCGCCAGGCTGACATTGGCCAGCGGCGCCGAGTGGTACAGCGGCGCCGGTGACAGGTAGCGCATGCCCTCTTCGCATTGCCAGAGCTGGCTCAAGAAGTTGAACAGCGGCAGCGGCTGGCTGGGCGGGTGGTCGGGCAGCGGCCGCAAGATGCCTTTGGGCCGGCCGGTGGTGCCCGATGAATACAGCATGGCCGTGCCCAGCCACTCGTCGGCAATTGGGCCGGTCGGGTAGGCGGCGATGGCGGTGTCGTGGTCGCACAGCGTGGCGTTGCCCACCGTGCCGGCCAGCGCCGCGCCGCCGCCCACCACCAGGCACAGCGCCACGCGCGGGCAATCCAGCAGTGCCTGGCGCACCACGGGCAGTTTCTCGGCCGACGTGATCAGCAGCCGCGACTCGCTGTTGTTGAGGATGTAGGCCAGCTCGTCGGCGGTGAGGAAGGCGTTGATGCAGGTGTAGTACAGGCCCGACCGCTCACCGGCCATGCAGGCCTCGACAAAGCGGCTGTTGTTCTCCATGAAGATGGCGTAGTGATCAAGCCGCATCAAGCCCTGGGCGCGCAGCAGGTGGGCCAGCTGGTTGCTGCGGCCGTCGAGCTGGGCAAAGCTCATCGATTCACCGCTGCTGGCCATGATGAAGGCCGGCCGGTCGGCGTGCTGCTGGGCGTATTGGCCTGGGTACATGGAGGGCGCTCCTGAGGGGGTGGGCGGGCAGGGGTGGCAGCGGCTGCTGCGGCGCTGGCCGGGCCCTGATTTCAAAGCGATTGTGAGGACGGGTCGGCAGCGGCGCCTTGGTGAATGTCCGGGGTGCCGCCGGCCCGCCCGCACGCCCGTGCAGCCTGGCGAGCACGGGCTGAACAGCGCCCCGCAGAGGCCGCGCCGTACACTGCGGCGGCCTTGAAAACACCGCCTGTCATCGCGCCTGTCACCGGCCGTATTGCGCCCACCCACGCGCCCACTGCCGCGCCCACTGCCGCGCCGTTGGCCCCTGCGGCGCCGGGTTTTGCCGCGCTGGGCTTGTCGCCCGCGCTGGCCCAGGCCGCCGCCGATGCGGGCTGGTCCGCACCCACCGCCATCCAGGCGGCCGCCGTGCCGGCGATCTTGCGCGGGCGCGATGTGCTGGGCCAGGCGCCCACCGGATCGGGCAAGACCGCCGCCTTTGTGCTGCCGCTGTTGCAGCGTCTGCTGGACACGCCCGGCTGGCAGGACGACCGGCCGCGCCGGCTGCGCGTGCTGATCCTGGCGCCCACGCGTGAGCTGGCGGCGCAGATTGACGCGGTGCTCACCGGCCTGGCGCGTAGCGTGGCCCCGGCGCTGAAAACCGTGCTGGCGGTGGGCGGGCTGTCGATCAACCCGCAGCTGATGGCCTTGCGCGGTGGCGCCCAGGTGGTGGTGGCCACGCCGGGCCGCTTGCTGGATCTGATCGACCACCGCGCGCTGCGCCTGGCGGACCTGGCACTGTGGGTGCTGGACGAGGCCGACCGCCTGCTGGACGCCGGTTTTGCCGACGAGCTGGCCCGCGTGCTGGCCACCTTGCCCGCGCAGCGCCAGACGCTGATGTTCTCGGCCACCTTGCCGGCGGCCGTGCTGGCGCTGGCGCGCAGCTTGTTGCGCGAGCCGCTGCAGATCGGGGTGCCGGCCGGCAGTGACGCCGACCCACGCGCCGCCGCAGCACCCGCCGCCGTTGCACCCGATGCCGCTGCACACGCCGCCGCTGCACCCGATGCCAACGCTGCCGCACCCGGCCCCACGGCTGAACCCCCGGCCGCGCCGCCCACCATCCAGCAGCGCGTGATCGTCGTGCACAGCAGCCGCCGCACGCCGCTGCTGCGCCAATTGATCCAACACCACGGCTGGCGCCGGGTGCTGGTATTTGTGGCCACCCAGTACGCCAGTGAGCATGTGGCCGACAAGCTGCAGCGTGCCGGCGTGGCGGCCGCCGCGCTGCACGGCCAGCTCAGCCCGGGCCGGCGCCGCCAGGCGCTGGCCGACTTCCAGGCCCAAAAGATCACCGTGCTGGTGGCCACCGACCTGGCCGCGCGCGGCATCGACGTGCCGCAACTGGCGGCTGTGGTGAACCATGATCTGCCGCGCTCGGCGGTGGACTACACCCACCGCATCGGCCGCACCGGCCGGGCCGGCGCGGCGGGTGTGGCGGTGAGCTTTGTGCTGGCCGACGCGCCGGGCAGCGAGCTGCACTTTCGGCTGATCGAAAAACGCCAGCAGC
>JANMKO010000021.1:0-3542 GCA_031372085.1 Betaproteobacteria bacterium | reverse complement strand
CCGCTGCGCACCCGCCCGGCCGGCAGCAGCAGCCGGAAGCACGAGCCCTGCCCCGGCTCGCTGTCGATCTCCAGCGCGCCGCCGTGTCGCTGCATCACGTGCTTGACGATGGCCAGGCCCAGCCCGGTGCCGCCGGTGTCGCGTGACCGGCTGCCGTCCACCCGGTAAAAACGCTCGGTCAGGCGCGGCAGGTGCTCTCGTGCGATGCCGATGCCGCTGTCGCGCACATCGATCTCTGCGCCGCCGTCGGGCCGGGCGCGCCAGCCAATGCGGATCTGGCCGCCCGCTGGCGTGTAGCGCACGGCGTTGTTCAGCAGGTTGGCCACCGCGCTGAACAGCTCGGGCTCCAGCCCGGCCAGCTCAACCTCGGGCATGGCGGTGAGCGTGATCGGGTGCCGGCCGGCCGACAAGGTCAGGCCGTCCGCCAGCACGCGCTGCAACAGCGGGGCCAGCGGCACCCAGCGGTCGGCCGGCGGCCGCGGGCTGCCCTCCAGTTGGGCCAGCGTCAGCAAATCACTCACCAGCACCTGCATGCGGTCAGTTTGCTGGCGCATCAGCGTCAGCACCCGGGCGCGCTCGGTCTCGCTCAGCGGCAGGCTGGCCATGGTTTCGACAAAACCGGCCAGCACGGTGAGCGGGGTGCGGATCTCGTGCGACACATTGGCCACAAAATCGCGCCGCATCGCGTCCGAGCGCAGCCGCTCCGTCACGTCTTGCGAGATCACCAGCTTCTGGCCGTCGCCGTAGCCGCGCAGCACGATTTGCAGATTGCCCTGGCCGCCGGGCGCCACCAGGGTCACCGGCTCATGCCAGGCGCCGTCTTGCAGATAGGCCACAAACGCCGGTGACCGCACCAGGTTGGTGATCGGCTGTTGCAGATCACGCTGCGCGTCCAGGCCCAGGTGGTCAGCCGCCACCGCGCTGCACCAGACGATCTGGTCTTTGTCGTCGAGCAGCAGCACGCCGTTGGGTGAGGCCTCGATGGCCGACAAAAACTCATCCAGGCGATGCTGCTCGGTGGCCAGTGCGTGCTCGCGCAGGCGCAGCGCGCGCTCGATGCGGTAGCCCATCTCGCCCCAAAAACCGGCATCACGCGGGGCGTCGCCCTCTTGCGCGCCGCGCAGCCAGGCCATCAGGCGGCTGGCGCGCAGCACATCCACCAGCACCACGGTGCCCACCCCGATGGCCGCGCCGATCAGGGTGCCGGTCTCGGGCAGCCCCAGCATCGTGCCCGCCAGCAGGCCCAGGCCACCCCCCAGGGCCAGCGCCAGTAGCGTGGCCAGCAGGCGGGGCAGCAGCCAGACCATCGGCGCGTGGGCCGGCGCCGTCAGGCCGGCACCGGGCTGGCGCGCTGGGTCAGCCGGTAGCCGGCGCCGCGCACGGTCTCAACCATGCCGGCGCACTGGGCTGGCAGCAGGGCCTCACGCAGGCGCTTGATGTGCACATCCACGGTGCGCTCTTCGATGAAAACGTGGTCGCCCCAGACGCGGTCGAGCAGCTGCGCCCGGCTGTGCACCCGCTCAGGATGGGTCATCAAGAAATGCAGCAGGCGAAACTCGGTCGGGCCCAGCTTCAGATCGATCTCACCGCTGGGCACCCGGCGCGTGATGCGGCGGGTGGACGGATCAATGCGCAGCCCGCCCACGTCCACCACATCGTCCAGCGCCTCGGGCGCCTTGCGCCGCAGCACGGCGCGGATGCGGGCCATCAGCTCATTGGTGGAGAACGGCTTGCTCAGGTAGTCATCGGCGCCGGCATCCAGCCCGGCCACCTTGTCGGCCTCTTCACCGCGCGCGGTGAGCATGATGATCGGCAGCTCTCGGGTGCGCGCATTGCCGCGCCACTGGCGGGCCAGGGCCAGGCCACTTTGGCCGGGCAGCATCCAGTCCAGCACCACCAGATCGGGCAGCTTGGCGTCGATCTCATGCCGTGCCTGCTCAGCGGTGGCGGCAATCGTCACCGCGTGGCCGGCATGGCGCAGGTTGATGGCAATCAGCTCGGCAATCGCTGATTCGTCTTCCACCACCACAATGTCACTCATCAAATTGCTCCCATCATCCAGGGGTGCCACGAACCAAAGCGGGCGCCGTGCACCGGCTTGGCCGGGGTACTGGCGGTGCCCCTTTGTGGGGCGCCGCAGGCGCGTCGGGGGGGCTATCGCACCAAACTTTCAACCGTGTCCACGTGGTTGTGGCGCACATCGGTGCCTTTGACGATGTAGATGATCTGCTCGGCCAGGTTCTTGGCGTGGTCGCCCACCCGCTCGATGGCCTTGGCCACAAACACCAGGTCAATCGCCGACGAGATGGTGCGCGGGTCTTCCATCATGTAGGTGATCAGCTTGCGCATCAGGCCGTCAAACTCTTGGTCGATCTGGTCGTCATGGCGCAGCACATCCACCGCCGCGTCCACATCAAGCCGGGCAAACGCATCCAGCGCCTTGCGCAACTGCTTGGTGGCCAGCTCGGACTCATACAGCAAATCGGCCACCGGCAAGCGCATGCGGCTGGACATGCCGGCGTTCAGCACCCGCTGCACGGTGCGGGCGATGCGCGCCGCTTCGTCACCGATGCGCTCAAGATTGGCAATGGTTTTTGACACGGCAATCAGCAGCCGCAGATCACGCGCCGTGGGCTGGCGGCGGGCAATGATGGACGACAGGTCGCGGTCGATCTCGATCTCCATCGCGTTCACCCGGGCTTCCTCTTTCAGCACCTGGCTGGCCACCTCGTCATTGAAGTTGGTCAGCGCGTAGACGGCTTGTGCCACCTGAGACTCCACCAGGCCGCCCATCTCCAGCACCCGGGTGGAGATGCCGCTCAACTCATTGTCAAACTGGGTGGAAAGGTGTTTGTCGCTCATGGATCGGTCCTTTGATGTCAATCAAATCAGCCAAACCGGCCGGTGATGTAGTCCTCGGTGTCTTTTCGTTTTGGCTTGGTGAACACGTCGGGCGTGGGGCCAAACTCGATCAGATCGCCCAGATACATGTAGGCCGTGAAATCCGAGCAGCGCGCTGCCTGCTGCATGTTGTGGGTGACGATCAGCACGGTGTAGTCGGCTTTGAGCTCATGGATCAGCTCCTCGATCTTGCCGGTGGAGATCGGGTCGAGCGCCGAGCACGGCTCGTCGAGCAGCAGCACCTCGGGCTTGATGGCGATGCCGTGCGCGATGCACAGCCGCTGCTGCTGGCCGCCCGACAAGCCCGAACCGCTCTGGTCGAGCTTGTCCTTGACCTCGTTCCAGAGCGCGGCCTTTTTCAGCGCCCACTCCACCCGCTCGTCCATCTCGACCCTCGGCAAGGTCTTGAACAGCTTGACGCCGAAGGCGATGTTGTCGTAGATCGACATCGGGAACGGCGTGGGCTTCTGGAACACCATGCCGATCTTGGCGCGGATCAGGCTGACATCGAGCTTTTTGTTCAGGATGTTCTGGCCGTCCAGCAAGATTTCACCCTCGGCGCGCTGGTCGGGGTACAGCTCGAACATGCGGTTGAAGGTGCGCAGCAGAGTGCTTTTGCCGCAGCCTGACGGGCCGATGAA
>JANMKO010000819.1:0-2102 GCA_031372085.1 Betaproteobacteria bacterium | reverse complement strand
GCCCGCCGCCGACCCAAGAACCGCGCTGGTGCTGTTCTCCGGCGGGCAGGATTCCACCGCCTGCCTGGCCTGGGCGCTGAGCCAGTTTGCCCGGGTCGAGACGGTGGGCTTTGACTACGGCCAACGCCACCGCATCGAGCTCGATTGCCGCCAGGTGGTGCGCCACGAACTGGCCACCGCCTTTGCCGACTGGGCGGCCCGCCTCGGCGACGACCATCTGCTGGACCTGGCGCTGCTGGGCCAGATCAGCGACACCGCACTCACCCGCCACCGCGCCATCGAGCTACAGGCCAATGGCCTGCCCAACACCTTTGTGCCCGGCCGCAACCTGCTGTTTCTCACCTTCGCCGCTGCGCTGGCCTACCGGCGCGGCGCCAGCGTGCTGGTGGGCGGCATGTGCGAGACCGACTACTCGGGCTACCCCGATTGCCGCGACAACACGCTCAAGGCGATGCAAGTGGCGCTGTCGCTGGGGCTGGACACGCCGATGGTGGTGATGACGCCACTGATGTGGCTGAGCAAGGCCCAGACCTGGGCGCTGACGGCGCAACTGGGCGGTGCGGCACTGACCGATCTGGTGATAGCGCACACCCACACCTGCTACCTGGGTGAGCGCGGCCGACGCCACGCCTGGGGCCACGGCTGCGGCACCTGCCCGGCCTGCCATTTGCGCGCGGCCGGCCATGCGGCCTGGCGCGCCGCGGCTTGAGCCTGTTGCCGTGGATTGGCTGGACAGCACCCTGACCCTGCCCGCGCTGGTCTGGCTCGGCCTGCTGGCCGTGCTGGGCCTGTGGATGCTGGGCGCGCACAACCGCATCACCGCGCTGCGCGCGGCCATCCTGTCGGCCTGGGCCCAGGTGGACGAGGTGCTGGGCCTGCGCGCCCAGGCGCTGGCCGATTTGCTGGCCGCTGTGGCGCTGCCGCTGGCCAGTGAGTTGGCGGCGCTGGACGCCGTGGCCGGCGCGCAAGCCCAGCTGCTGCAAGCGGCTGACGCGCTGCGCCGCCGTCCGGTGGCGCAAGACACGGTGGCCGATCTGAGCAAGGCCGACGCCGTGCTGGCGGCCGTGCTGGTGCGCCTGCTGTCACTGGTCGATCAGCAAGCCGCGCTGCTGGCGGATGTGGCGGTTCAAGCGCCGCTCAACACCCTGCGTGATCTGCCACCGCGCCTGCTGTTTGCGCGCCAGAACTTCAACCAGGCCAACGACAACTACAACGCGGCTGCCCGGCAGTTCCCCACCCGGCTGCTGGGCTCGGTGCTCGGCTTTGGCCAGGCCGGGCGCTTGTAGCCCGGCACCCGGCGCCGCTCAACTGCGGTCAGCCATGATGCTGGCGGTGGCCACCAGCTCATCAAACATCGCCAGCGACACCTTGCCCGAGACCGAGTACGGATCCAGCTCGGGCGTGGCCGAGTACTTCAGCAGCAGCGCCGGGTTCAAGCGCGACAGGTTTACCTGGCCCATGGCCCAGCCGGCAAAGCGCCGCTCACCGATCTCCTCGTAGCTCAACAGCACCACGTCGGTATGGCGGGCATCGGCGGCGATGCGGTTGTAGAGCTGGTTGACGGCCCCCCGGCCGCCTTCCAGCGCCTGGATGAAGATGCTGCCCGAGCAGCACAGCAGCCCGGTGATGCCATGCGTCGGGTTGTGGGTCTTGCACTGGCGCAGGATGACCAGCAGCGCGTCCTGGTCCACCGGGGTGGCGGCCCGGCTTGCGTACATCAATCGAACCAGCATGGTCTTCTCCGCTTCAGGGTGGGGCACCGGGCGTCAGGCCGCGTTTTTCTTCGACAACAGCGACAAAAACTCACGCCGCAAATTGGGGTCTTTCAAGAACGCGCCGCGCATCATGCTGTTGGTCATTGCGGTGTCGTTGTCCTTCACGCCGCGCCAGTGCATGCAAAAGTGGTCGGCCTCCATCACGATGCCCAGGCCGTCGGGCTTGACACGTTCTTGCAATGCATCGGCCAGCATCACCACCGCCTCTTCCTGGATTTGCGGCCGGCTCATCACCCAGTCACAGACCCGGGCGTATTTGCTCAAGCCGATCAGGTTGGAATGCTCGTTGGGCAGGATGCCGATCCAGACCCGGCCCAGGATGGGGCA
>JANMKO010000800.1:0-2258 GCA_031372085.1 Betaproteobacteria bacterium | reverse complement strand
TCTCGAGGTATTTCAGCGCATCGCGGAGCTGCAGCGCGATCAGGCGACGCAGCCCCGCGCGGTGCTTGCGCGCCGCGAGATCGGGCTCGTCGAAGACTTCGATCTCGACGTGCGTCGTCTTGTCGATCAGCGCGGGGAAGCCGATCAGCGACTGGCCACCCTGGCGGACTTCGAGCAGCTCGGGCAGTTCGCCAAAGGTCCAGGCCGTGTGTCTGGTAGCCGACGCTGCGGGCACGCTGGCGGCAGGTTCGGCGCGCTCGCGTGACGCCTGCAGCGGGGCAGGCGCCGCAGGCGCCGCAGCCGTCACCTTCAGGCCCGCCAGCGCCTGAAACGCCGACCGCGCCTGCCCGCCCAATTCGGCCTTCAAAGCGGCCAGGTTGCGGCCCATGCCCAGTTGCCGGCCGTGCTCATCCACCACCCGGAAGTTCATAAACAAATGGGCTTGCAACATGTCGAGCTTGAAGTCATTGCGCTGCACCGCGATCTGGCAACGCTCACGCACCGCCTTCAGCAGCACGTCCATCAACGCGCCCTGGGCAAACTCATGCGCGGCGATGAACCCCGCCACAAAATCCGGCAGCGGCACCAGCCGGGTGCGGGGCCGCTGGTGCAGGCTCTTGAGCAGCGCCATCAATTTGGCCGCCAGCATGCCGGGCACCAGCCATTCGCAGCGCTCGTCATTCACCTGGTTCAGCGCGTAAATCGGCACCGTCACCGTCACGCCGTCTTTCGCATCGCCCGGCTCATGCAGATAGGCCACGGCGCAATCCACCCCGCCCAGCCGCAGGGTTTTGGGGAAGGCGCTGCCGGTGATGCCGGCCGCCTCATGGCGCATCAACTCGTCGCGGGTGAGCTGTAGCAACTTCGGGTTTTGCCGGCTCTCAAACTTGTACCAGCGCTCCAGCGTGGCACCCGAGAACACGTCGGCCGGCAGCCACTGGTCATAAAAAGCGTAGATCAGCTCGTCATCGACCAGCACATCCTGGCGCCGGCTTTTGTGCTCCAGCTCTTCCACCTGCGCCAGCAACTGCCGGTTGTGCGCCAGGAACGGCAGCTTGCTGTCCCAGTCGTCTTCCACCAGCGCGCTGCGGATGAAGATATCGCGCGCCGCCTTGGCATCCACATTGCCAAAATTCACCCGCTTGTTGTTGTAGACGACGATGCCGTACAGCGTGGCGCGCTGCAGGGCCACCACCTCGGCGGCTTTTTTCTCCCAGTGTGGCTCCAGCAACTGCAGTTTGAGCAAATGGCCGGCCACGCCGGGTATCCAGGCCGCGTCGATGGCCGCCAGGCCCCGGCCGTACAAACGCGTGGTGTCTACCAGCTCGGCCGAGATCAGCCAGCGGCCCGGCTTTTTGCTCAGGTGCGCGCCGGGGTGGCGCCAAAACTTGATGCCACGCGCACCGAGATACCACTCTTCATCGTCACTTTTGCAGCCGATATTGCCCAGCAGCCCGGCCAGCATGGCCAGGTGCAGTTGCTCGTAAGTGGCCGGGCTGGCGTTGAGCCGCCAGCCCTGTTCGGCCACCACGGTGTGCAGTTGCGAATGGATGTCGCGCCATTCGCGCACCCGGCGCGGGTTGACAAAGCTGTCACGCAGGCGTTGCTCTTGCTGGCGGTTGCTCAGTTTGTGGCTGTCGATGCGCGGCGCCGCGCCGGCCGGAGCGGTCTTGGCCGCCGGATGGCCGTGCACGCCCCGGCCCTCTTCGATCCAGGCCCAGAGCTTCAAGTAGCCGATGAACTCCGACTTCTCGTCGTCGAACTTCTTGTGCTTTTCGTCCGCCGCCTGCGCCGCGTCCATCGGTCGATCCCGCACGTCTTGCACGCTCAGCGCACTGGCGATGATCAGCACCTCACTCAGCGCCTGGCGATCCCGGGCAGCCAGGATCATGCGGCCCACACGCGGGTCTAGCGGCAGGCGGCTCAGCTCGTGGCCGGTGGGCGTCAGCTCGTTGTCGTCGTCCACCGCACCCAGCTCACCCAGCAAGTCATAGCCGTCGGCGATGGCTTTGGGGCGCGGTGCTTCGAGAAACGGAAAATCCTCCACCTGGCCCAGCCGCAGGCTTTTCATGCGCAAGATCACGCCGGCCAGCGACGAGCGCAGGATCTCCGGGTCGGTGAACTTGGGCCGGCCGGTGAAATCTTTCTCGTCATACAGCCGGATGCAAATGCCGTCGGCCACCCGGCCACAGCGCCCGGCGCGCTGGTTGGCCGCCGCCTGGCTGATGGGCTCGACCTGCAATTGCTCCACCTTGGTG
>JANMKO010000773.1:0-4280 GCA_031372085.1 Betaproteobacteria bacterium | reverse complement strand
CGCTCAGCGATTGCACGGCGGCCTGAAGCTGCGCGAGCTGCGCGTCGCGGCCGACCAGCGGCGTGTGCAGCCCGTCGATGCCGCGCGCCGGCAGTCGGGTGGCGCGTGGCCTGGCGGCACGCACCAGCCAGGTGGGCATGGCATCGGCCACGCCCTTGACGATCAGCGGCGGTTGCGCGGCCACGTCAAACAGGCCTTGCACCAGCCGCCAGGTGGCCTGGCTGATGCGCAGGCCGCCCGGTGGTGCGGTCTGTTCCATGCGCGCGGCCAGATGCACCACACTGCCCACGGCGGTGTCGCGGCCTTCCAGCCCGGCACCCAGGGCGACCGGGCCGCTGTGGATGCCCACGCGGACCTGGAAGTCCAGCCAGGCATGCTGTTGGCGCAACTGCTGCGCCTGGGCCCGGGCGTCGGCCAGCAAGGCCAGGCCGCAGTGCACCGCTCGCTCGGCGTCGTCTTCTTGCACGGCGTCGGCGCCAAACACCACCTTCATGCCGTCACCGGTGTAGCGCAGCACGCGGCCCTGGTGCTGCTGCACCAGCAGCGCCAGCCGCGCCAGTGAGGTGCTGACCAGGGCATGCAGGTCTTCGGCGTCCAGCCGCTGGGCCCAGGCGGTAGAGCCGACGACATCAACAAACAGCACGCTGGCCTGGCGCAGCACGAGTGTGGCGTCAGGCACGGCTTGCAGCGCCGCCAGACGGGCACGCAGCGGGGCGATGGCGGCGTCGGCCAGCGCATCGCCCAGCAAGCCACGCTGGGCCTGCAATGCGTCCAGGGCGGCCTGGATCTGGTGGGCTTCGTCGGTCATGTCATCAACACGCGCTCAGGCCGTGCTGGCGCGCCAGGCTGCAGCGGCGGCGCGCAGGCGTTGCGACAGGTGCAGCGCGAGGTTGCGGTAGACCAGCGCGCACAGCACCGGGTCGTCGGCCAGCAGGTGCTGCAGCGCTGCCATGTCAAGGCTGTGCACGGTGGCGTTGCAGTCGGCCACCGCGTCACCGGTGCGCCCGCCGTGGTCGAGCATCGCCGTCTCGCCCAACACCATGCCGGGCGAGAAACTGGCAAAGCGCTGGCGCAGCGTGCCCGGCTGCGCCGCGCTGCTGAACACGCTGACCGAGCCGGCGCTGACGACATACAGCCGGTCGCCAGCGTCACCCTGGCAAAACAGCCGCTCACCGGCCACCAGGTGGCGTGGCTGCAGCAGCGCGGCCAGGCGGCTGCGCTGGGCGGCGTCCAGGCCCTGCATCAGGCTGGCGTCGGCCAGCGGCACGGCGGCGTGCAGCGGTGTAGCCCCGATGCCGGCCAGCAGGGCCAGCTCAGCGGCTTCCACGGCCTGGTCTACATCGGGCTGGCCGTGCAACGCGGCAAAGTGGCTGCCAGCAAACTCGGCCAGGCTGCGGCCATGGCGGTTGCCGCTGTCCACACCGGCCAGCAGCAGGGCGATGCCGCGGTCGTGCAGGCGCTGGGCGATCTGCAGCAGCACCACCGCGCCCGATGCATCGATCAGGCTGACGCGGCGAAAGTCCACCACCAGCGTGTGGCAGTCGGGCGCCAGTGCGTCGGCCAGGTGGGCCACCCGGTCGGCACTGCCGAAGAACAGCGCACCCTCCAGCTCAAGCACGGTGATGCGCGCGCGCAGGGGCTGCAACCGGGCTTCGTTGGCCAGCGCGTAGATGCGGCGCGACGGCAGTGCCTGGGCGCTGTGGCAGCCACGCACCAGCGACCGGTTCATGCTGCGGATGAACAGCAGCACCGACAGCAGGGCCCCGGCGGCCACCGCCGCCGGAAAACCCAGCACCACGGTGGCCAGGCCCACCACACCCACCACCAGCAGCCCCAGCTGAAGATCGGCCGTGCGCGGGCCGCGCCACCACATGGCCAGCAACTGCAGCGACCAGCGGTCGGCCATCAGCAGCGCGATGGTCACCATCACGCCGCCCAGCACCACCTGCGGCAGCAGCGCCAGCAGCGGCGCGCCCAGCACGCCCAGGGCGGCAAACAGCGCGCAGCAGAGCCACAGCGCGGCGCGGCTGCGGCCACCGGTCTGCCACATCAGCAAGGCGCGCGGGCGCAGCAGCAGCAGTGGCAGCCCGCCCACCAGGCCCGAGGCCACATTGGCCAGGCCGAGTGCCAGCGTCTCGCGGCCAGCGTCGGTGCGGGTGTGGCAGGCCTGGTCCAGCGCCAGGCTGTTGAGCACCAGGTCCAGCGTGCCCAGCAGCGCCACCACCGCCGCCGCTGCTGCCGCCGCGCCCAAGTGGCGCTGCAGCAGCGGCGCGTCGGCCTGGCCCAGCAGGCCCAGCAGCGGCCCCAGCGTTTGCCACTGCGGCCACATCGGCGGCAGCGCACCCGTCAGCGGGCCCAGTGCGGCCTGTGGCAGCAGCAGCGCAATGGCCGCATACAAGCCGCTGCCCACCAGCAGCCCCACCAGGGTGGCGGGCACACGCCGGCTCAAACGTGGCAGCAGCAGGATCACGGCGATGGTGACCAGGCCCACCAACAAGGTGGCCGGCTGGATCTGCCACAGCGCCTGCCAACCCAGCGCCTGCCAGTCGCCACGCGCCCAGCCCAGCAGCAAGGGCAGCTGGGCCAGCAAGGCCAGCAGGGCCACGCCGTTCATGAAACCCGCCAGCACCTGGCGCGGCACGTACTTGGCGCAGCGCACCAGCCCCGTCAGCGCCAGCAGCACCTGCAGCGCCCCGGCGGCCACCACCGCGCCACCGAACAGCGCCAGTAACTGCGCCATGGCGCGGGGGTCATCGGCGGTGAACTGCGGATCGGCCGCCACACCCGCCACCAGGGCCGCCAATGGCAGCACCGTGGCCGCGCCCGGGCCGCCAGCGGCCATCGGCCCACGCGCCAAGGCCGCCAGCACCGCGCCGCCCACCACACTGGCCAGCAGCGCCGCCGGGATGCCATGCGCCGCACCCCGTGGGCCCAGCGCTGCAAACGCCAGCAGCCCCATGGTGAGCGCCGGCGCCAGGCTGATGAGCGCACCCGCCGCGCCGGCCTTGCATTCTTGCCAGCCATGCAAGGTGCGCGGCACGGGCTGGCGTGGCGGTGCGGCAGCGTCGTGCTGCCCGGTTGGGTGCAGGGTGTGCTCGGGCATCGGTGAACGGGCCGGCGGTGCGGGGCAGCGGGGGGCGGACGTGCGGGCGAGGTGCGGGCGTGGTGCGGGCGTGGTGCGCAAAGCAGTTTAGGCCGCGTGCGCATGCGGTGGGTGACGCCGGCGCGCCAGACCGCCGCCCACTGTCATGAACGCCGTAGGTCAGCCAGCGTCTCAGGTGGCACGCACGGATGGATGCCAGAACGCCACCCGCCGCTCCAGCAGCACCAGCAACGCATAGGCCACCGAGCCGGTGACCGCCGCCACCACGATGGCGGCCCAGACCAGCGCCATGTTCATGCGCGCCGCCTCGGTGCTGATGCGAAACCCCAGCCCCACCGTGGGTGAGCCAAAAAACTCGGCCACGATGGCGCCAATCAACGCCAGCGTGGCATTGATCTTGAGCGCACTGAAAACAAACGGCATGGCCGCCGGCAGCCGCAAATCGAGCAAGGTGCGGGTGTAGCCGGCGGCATAGCTGTGCATCAGCTCCAGCTCCAGCTGGCCGGCGGCCTTGAGCCCCGCCAGGGTGGACACCAGCATCGGGAAGAACGTCATCAGCACCACCACCGCCGCCTTGCTGGGCCAGTCAAAGCCAAACCACATCACCGCAATCGGCGCCACCGCCACCAGCGGCACGGTGCTGGTGAGCGACGCCAACGGCAGCAGGCCGCGCTGCAAAAACGGCGCCCGGTCGATTGCCACCGCCACCGCAAAGCCCAGGGCCGAGCCCAGCGCCCAGCCGATCAGCACGGCTTTGAGCACGGTCTGCACAAAATCGCCCAGCAGGGTGGGCCACCGGTCGATCAGCGATTGCGCGATGAAGGCCGGCGCCGGCAGCAACACCCGGGGCACGTCAAACAAGGTGACGCCGAGTTGCCAGAAATAGACCACCCAGCCACCAAACAGCGCCGCCGACGCCGTGCCCACCCAGCGCCGGCCGTCCAGGGCGGCCACCTGCTGCACACCAAAGCCGGCCAACAGCAACAGCGCGGCGGCCCACAGCAGCAGCGGGGTGGACGGGCCACCCGCGCCGCCACCGGCGCCACTGTCCAAACCCCCCGCCGCGCCGGGCGCCGGCACTGCCAGCAGCAGCGCGGCGGCTGCCAGCGCGGTGACCACCAGCAGCCACGGCAGCCATGACGGCACGGCGGGTGGGCCGGCGGGTGGGCCGGCGGGT
>JANMKO010000750.1:0-2132 GCA_031372085.1 Betaproteobacteria bacterium | reverse complement strand
GGCAGCCTGCGGCAACCCGACCTCACCCTGTGGTTTGACCTGCCAGCGCCGGTGGCCGCCGCGCGCCGGGCCAGCGCGCGCAGCGCCGACCGGCTGGAGCGTGAAGACGGCGCTTTTTTTGAGCGCGTCAGCGCGGCTTATGCCGCCCGCGCCCGGGCCGCGCCGCAGCGCTTTGCCCGCATCGCCGCTGACCAGCCGCGTGCGGCGGTCTGGGCCCAGGTGCAGGCGGCGCTGGCGGCGCGGCCCTGGCTGGCCCCTGCCGATCCGCAACCCGGCCCGCAACCCGGCCCGCAACCGGAACCCCAACCCGACCCGCCCGCCTGATGGCCAAAGAAGCCCCCTCCAGCGCCGTGCCCGCCCCGCAGATCGGCGTGGCCGCCGACGGCAGCCTGCCACTGCCCTGGCTGGGCGAGCCGATGGCCCGCGCCGCCGCGATGGCCGGTGCGCATGCGCTGCTGATCCACGGCCCGGCGGGGGTCGGCCATCTTGAGTTGGGCCTGCTGCGGGCCCAGGCCATCCTGTGTGAGCGCAGCGATCAAACCGAGCGCCGTGCGCCAACCGACCGGCCCAGCCCGGCCACCGCCGCCGCATTGCCGTGTGGCCGCTGCACCAGCTGCCACTTGGTGGCCACCCGGGTGCACCCCGATTTTTTGCTGGTGATCCCCGATGTGCTGCGGGTGCAGTACGGCTGGATCGACGACGACGACAGCAAGCTGCACAAGCCCGAGCCCAAGCCCAGCCGCGAGATCCGGGTTGACCAAGTGCGCCAGGCCATCGCCTGGTCGCAGCAAACCAGCGGCCGGGGCCGGGGCAAGGTGCTGTTGCTGCACCCGGCCGATGCGCTCAATGCCACCGCCGCCAACGCCCTGCTCAAAACACTCGAAGAGCCGCCCGGCCGGCTGCGCCTGCTGCTCACCAGCGCCGACCCCGAGCGCCTGCTGCCCACGGTGCGCAGCCGCTGCCAGCGCTTGCGGCTTGGCCTGCCCGGCACCGACACCGCACTGGCCTGGCTGCGCACACAAGGCCTGGCCGATCCCGCCGCGCTGCTGGCGCTGGCCGGCGGCAGCCCGCTGGCCGCGCTGGCGTACAGCCAGCATGGCATTGCCCCCGCCTGGCTGGCCGATCTGCCCCGCCGGGTGGCAGCGGGGGACGCGGCGCCGCTGGCCGGCCGGCCCATCCCGCAGGTGATCGACTTGCTGCTCAAGCTGGCCCACGACGCGCAGGTGCGGGCCGCCGGCGGCGCGCCGCGTTTCTACGCCGCCGCCCACCTGCCCGACAGCGCAGACCTGGCCGCGCTGCGCAGCTGGCAGCAGGCGCTGCTGCAGTCCGCACGCCATGACGACCACCCGTGGAACGCCAATTTGCTGATCGAATCGCTGGTCATCCAGGCCGGCGCCGTCTGGCCAGCGCCGGCAGCGCCAGCGCCCGGCAGCCGCCGCCCGGCCGGCGCCGCGTCGCTACACTTGGCGCGATGAGCGAAGCCAACCCCCCGGGCTTGTCGCCGGCATCCACGGGCGGCCGGCCCAGCGTGATCCAGCTCGTGTTCCGCGAGAAAGGCGCGCTGTACGCGGCCTTCATCCCGCTGTTTCATGAGGGCGGGCTGTTTGTGCCCACCAACCGGCCCTACCGGCTGGGCGAAGACATCTATTTGCTGCTGTCGCTGCCCGACGACCCGCAGCGCTACCCGGTGGCCGGCAAAGTGGCCTGGATCACACCGGCCAATGCGTCCGGCGGCCGCACCCAGGGCGTGGGCGTGCGCTTCCCGGCCGATGAAAAATCGCGCCTGCTCAAGCTCAAGATCGAAGAAGTGCTGGGCACGCAGATCGCCTCGTCCAAGCCGACCCAGACGGTTTGACAAGGGTCTGACGACTGCCCCGGACTTCTCTGCCGCCGTGCCGCCGTGCCGCCGCCGCCATGTTTGTCGATTCCCACTGCCACCTCACCTTTCCCGGGCTGCACGACCGCATCGACACCGTGCGCGCCGACATGGCCGCCGCGCGCGTCGACCGGGCGCTGGTGATCTGCACCACGCTGGAAGAGTTCAGCACCGTGCACCGCCTGGCGCTGGCCTACGGCAACTTCTGGTGCACGGCCGGTGTGCACCCCGACAACGAGGGCATCGAAGAGCCCGA
>JANMKO010000742.1:0-1733 GCA_031372085.1 Betaproteobacteria bacterium | reverse complement strand
TTTGCGCTGCCCATCGAGCGTGACGCTGACCCGCAGGCCGGCCGCCGGCTGCGCCGCCTGGTCGCGCCCTTTTTGCTGCGCCGCACCAAGGCCGAGGTGCTGGCCGACCTGCCGGCCCGCACCGAGATCGTGCATGAGGTGGTGCCCGGCAGCCGTGAGCGGGCGCTGCTGGAGGCCCTGCGCCAGCAGGCCGAAGAAAGCGTCAACCAGGTGCTGGCAACGGGCGGTGCCGGTGGCGCAGGCGCAGGCGCCGGTGAAGGCCAGGCCCAGATGCATGTGTTGGCGGCATTGACCAAGCTGCGCCGCGCCGCCTGTGACCCGCGCCTGGTGGCGCCCGAGCTGGGCCTGGTGGGCGCCAAGGTGCAAGAGTTTGAGCGCCTGGCCCAAGAGCTGGTGGCCGGCCGCCACAAGGCGCTGGTGTTCAGCCAGTTCACTGATTTTCTGGCCCTGCTGCGTGAGCGGCTGGACAGCGCCGGCCTGCGCTACCAGTACCTCGACGGCAGCACCCCGGCAGCGCAGCGCACCCAGCGGGTGGCGGCCTTCCAGGCCGGCGAGGGCGATTTTTTCCTGATCAGCCTGAAAGCCGGCGGCTTTGGGCTGAACCTGACGATGGCCGACTACGTGATCATCACCGACCCGTGGTGGAACCCGGCCGCCGAAGACCAGGCCAGCGCGCGCGCCCACCGCATCGGCCAGCAGCGGCCGGTCACCGTCTACCGGCTGGTGACGCAGGGCTCGATCGAAGACCGCATCGTCAAACTGCACCACAGCAAACGGGCACTGGCCGAAGGTGTGCTGGCCGGGCAGGACGGCGGCGGCGCAGTGCTGCGGGCGGCCGACATGCTGGCGCTGCTGCGCGGGGACGATGCGGGCGTGGCGCACGCGACCGACACCACCGACGCCCCGGCTTGAGTCGTCAAACCCGGAACGGGTTGTCGATCACCAGCGATTCCACCCGCTGGCCATGCTGCAAATCCTCGCTGATCAGGCGCTTGCAGCCGGCCTCCAGCGCGGCGGCCACGATCAGCGCATCGTAAAAACTGAACTGCCAGCGCTGCTGCAAATCAAGGGCCCGGCGGTACAAATCCACGCTGGCCGTCACCGCCAGCAACGGCGCCAGCACCGTGTCAAGAAACGCCTGGGCCTGCGGCAGACCCAGCGGCACTGCGGCCTTGCGGGTGACGGTGTTCAACCACTCCTGCACCACCTGGAAGCTGATGCAGGCGTTGCCGGTGACCAGCGCCTGGCGCACGATGCGCTCGGCAATCGCCTGCTTGCGGGCATCGCGAGAATCAACCTGGTAGACCAGCACGTTGGTGTCGATGAAGGCGTCAGCCACCATTTCAGCGCTCGTTCATCTCGTCTCGCGACAACGGGCGGCCCACCGTGACGACGCCTCGCAGATCGGCCATCAAGGCATCAAAACGCTGGGCCCGCTGGTCGCGCTGGGCGTAAGCCGCCAGCCAGCGCCTGAACTGCTCATTCAACGTGGTGTTTTCAGCTTGGGCCCGCTCACGCGCTGACTCGATCAACGCCCCGTCGGCACTGAGGGTGATGTTTTTCATGGCCTGAACCTCGTGGTATTCGGTGGTTCAGTGTACACAGTGTTCGTGTGCACTGGAATCGACTGCGCCGTACCGGCGGCGGGGCGTCACCCCAACGCCGCCACCACCTCGGCCGGCGCCTGCACCAGCTCGATCAGCACGCCCTCACCGCCCAGCGGAAACTCGTCG
>JANMKO010000739.1:0-4111 GCA_031372085.1 Betaproteobacteria bacterium | reverse complement strand
GCCGTGCTGTTTGACGCGCTGCAAGACGGCGCCAGCGACATCCACATCGAAACCCAGCCCCAAGGCGCCCAGGTGCGGCTGCGGGTGGACGGCGTGATGCAGCCGATGCGCCGCATCGACGGCGCGGCGCAGGCCGAGCAGATCGTCTCGCGGCTCAAGGTGATGGCCGAGTTGGACATCGGTGAGCGCCGGCTGCCGCAGGACGGCCGCTTCAAGCTGCGGGTGCAGGGCCGGGAGATCGATTTCCGGCTGTCCATCATGCCCAGCATCTTTGGTGAGGACGCGGTGGTGCGGGTACTTGACCGCAGCCGCATCGCCGCCGACAGCGGCCCGCTCACGCTGGCCACGCTGGGCTTTGCGCCCGGCCTGCGGCAAACCCTGGTGGCGCTGGCGCGGGCGCCGCACGGCATGCTGCTGGTCACCGGCCCCACCGGCAGCGGCAAGACCACCACGCTGTATGCCGCCATCACCGAAATCCTGGGCGGCCACGAAAAGATCATCACCATCGAAGACCCGGTCGAATACCAGCTGGCCGGCGTGGTGCAAATCCCCGTCAACGAGAAAAAAGGGCTGGGCTTTGCGCGCGGCCTGCGCTCCATCCTGCGCCACGACCCCGACCGGGTGATGGTGGGTGAGATCCGCGATGCCGAGACCGCACAGATCGCGGTGCAGGCCGCACTCACCGGCCACGGCGTGTTCTCCACCGTGCATGCCAACAGCGCGTTTGATGTGATCGGCCGCTTCATGCACATGGGGCTGGATTTGTACAACGTGGTCTCGGCACTCAATGCCGTGCTGGCGCAGCGCCTGATGCGCCAGGTGTGCACGCACTGCGCCGTGCCGGTGCAACCCGGCGCGGCAGACAGGGCCCGGCTCGACGACGGCAGCGGCGCGCCGCTGGCGCTGCGCGGCGGCCGGGGCTGCGCCCACTGCCACGGCAGCGGCTACCGCGGCCGGCGCGCGGTGGCCGAGCTGATGCGGCTGGACGACAACCTGCGCGACCGCATTGCCGCCCGGGCGCCGATGGCAGAGATCAAAGCCGCCGCCCGGGCCGGCGGCCTGGTGCCGCTGCGCCAGGCCGCACTGGCCGCCGTGCGCAGCGGCCACACCACCCTGGAGGAACTCGACCGTGTTGTCTTCGACGATTGACCACCCCGCCTTGCGCCCGGCGCACAGCGGGGCACCGCCAGCGCGCCTGCGCCGCAGCGTGCCGCAGGCGCTCTGGCTGGGGCCCGGTGGGCTGTGGGACATGGGCAGCCATCCCGGCGGCTGGGCGATGGGCTGGCCGACGTGCGGGGCGACGGGCTGGACCATGGGCGGGGCAACGGGCGGGCCCATGGCCGCACCACCCGACACCGGCCCGCCGCCCCGCCACTTTGCCCACTTCGACGCCTGGTGCCAGGCCCACCCCGGCCAGGCCTGCACGCTGTGGCTGTCGGCCTGGGGCGTGCATGAGTTGGTGGTCGATGCTGCGCTGCCGCTGGCCGGTGATGACGCGCTGCTGGCTTATGCCCGGCCGCTGCTGGTGCACTACCACGGTGACGCAGCGGCGCACTGGTCGCTCACCACCTGGCAGGCGGCCGGCCGGCGCGGCGTCAGCGCGCTGCATGGCTGGCCGCTGGCCGGCCTGCAGGCCAGCGCACAGCGGGCCGGTGTGCCCCTGCGCTGGGTGCGCCCGTGGTGGTGCCAGGCGCTGCGGATGGCGGTGCAGGCGGCCCCGGCGCTGGCCCAGGCCACAGCGGCCCGGCTGCTGGTGGTCGAAGGCCGCCTGGTGAGTGATCTGACGCTGGCCCGGGGTGCCCTGGCCGGGCTGCAACAACGCCGCCTGGCCGACAACACGGCCGCAGCGCTGCAAGCCCTGGTGACAGACGATCCAGCAACCGTGTGCTGGGCGCTGGGCCACGGCCTGCAAGACGGCGGCGTCGGCCAGCGGCGGCTGACCGCCTTGACGGCCCGCACCGCCGTCGTCGTGCTGGGCCACCTGACGGGCGCCGCGCCGGGGTGGCCCGGGCGGGCGGCGCGGCCGGGCGCGGCCGACAGCCCGCTGGCGCCGTCGCAACCGGCACCGCCCCAACCGGCGCTTTCCCAACCGGCGCTTTCCCAAACGGCGCGCTCCCAACCGGCGTTCTCCCAACCGGCACCGTCTCCATCGGCGCCGTCCCAACCAGTACCGCCCCAACCGGCGCTTTCCGAAACGGCGCTCTCCCAACCGGCGCCGTCACAAGCAGTACCGTCCCAAACGGCGCTTTCCCAACTGGCACCGTTGCCATCGGCACCGTCCCAACCGGCATGGGCCGCGTGACGCCCCGCCTGCCCCAGCCCGATTTTTTGCGCCCGGTGCGCCGGCCCGGCCGGTTGGCCTGGGCCGCGTGTGTCACCGGCGGGCTGGTGCTGGCCGTGGCCGCGCTGGACAGCCAGCAGGCCTGGCAAGACCGGGCGCAGGCGCTGCACAGGCTGGCGCAGGCCCGGCAACCCAGCACCCCGCCGCTGGCGGCCGACACGCCGGCCGCGCGGCCGGGCGGCAGCACAGCCCGCCACTGGCAGCAGCGCCTGGCCAGCCCGTGGCCAGCGGTCTGGCTGGCCAGCGAGACAGCCAGCACCGGCGGCGTCGCCTGGCTGGGCCTGGCCCACGGCGAGCGGGGTTTGCTGCAGCTCGACGGCGTGGCGACCGATGCTGGCGCGGCGCTGCCCGCCGCCCAGGCGCTGCGCGACCAGCGCGACGCCGGCAGCGCGCTGTGGCGCGACGTGCTGCTGACGCGCATTGAAAAAACGCCCGATGGCCAGCGCTTCGAGATTGTTGCGCAGCGCGCCGGGCCGCCCGGGGCGGCGCCATGACCGGCGCCGCCCCCGGCCTGCGCCAGCCGTTGCCCGGCCTGCCACGCCCGACGCGGCCGACGCGGCAGGCCGAGCCAGCCGTCGCGCCGCCGTTGGTGCCAAACGTCGCGCCGCAGGTCGCGCCGCACCTCGCGCCCCAGTTGCCGCCGCACCTCGCTCCCCGGTTGCCGCCGCACCTCGCCCCCCAGTTGCCGCCGCTGCTGCCGCCGCAAGCCGCGTTGCAAAGCCCGTCGCCCAGCGCTGCACCCGCCACGCCACCAGACACGCCACCAAAGACGCCACGCGCCACGCCCGCCACGCCGCCAACCCCGTCACCGGCCGCGTGGCGCAAACACTGGCGCCCGGCGCGCTGGCTGGCCATCGCCCGGCTGAGCGCCCAGGCGCTCAACCTGCCGCTCGGTCTGGCCCTCATTGCATTGCTGTTGGCAGCCGGCCTGGCGCTGGTCGCCACGCCGCGCTGGCGCGCCGAGCAAACCGCCGCCGATCAGGCCGCCCGCCGCCTGGCCCGGGCGCCACGCGTTGCCGCGCCAGCCGCTGCCAGCGCCACCAGCGACGAGCAGCGACTGCTAAGCGCATTGCCCGACGCCGACAGCAGCCCCCAGCGCGTGGCCGACCTGCTGGCACTGGCCGCGCAGCACGGCCTGGTGGTGCACAGCACGCGGCAGGTGCTACCGGCCGCCACCGCCACCGCTGCCGTCGGCGCTGTCACCACCACCGCCACCACCGCCACCACTGCCACCACCGCCACCGCCACCGCTGCCGCCACCACCGCCACCGCTGCCACCGCCACCGCTGCCGTCAGCAGCCCGGCGGCGTCGGCCAGCGCCTGGGCCGTGGCGCCACTGCAGCTGTCGATGGGCGTGCAGGGCGGCTACAGCAGCCTGCGCCAGTTTGTGGCCGACGCCCTGCAGCACGATGACGCGCTGCTGCTCGACCAACTGCGGCTGGCCCGCCCGTCGGCCCAGGCGCGTGAGCTGACGGCCGATTTGCAATGGCTGTTGCTGCAACGCGAACAGCGCCCAGAGCGCCCAGAGCGCCCGGCGCGCCCGGCGCGCGCCGACAGCAACGGCCCCGCCGCCGCAGCCCCCCAACCAGGCCGCCAGCGATGAGGCCCGCGCTGGGCGCGCTGCTGGCCGCCAGCCTGCTGGCCACCGGCTGGCTGGCGTTGCAGCCCAGCGACGACGACGCCCCTGCGCTGCCGCCCGCGCCGCGCGCCCAGGGGCCCGCGCCGCGCCTGGCCGCAGCGCCGCCGCTGCGGGCACCGCCCACGTCGTCC
>JANMKO010000737.1:0-2689 GCA_031372085.1 Betaproteobacteria bacterium | reverse complement strand
GGGCTGGGTGGCGGGCCGGGCGGCGGGCTGGGTGGCGGGCTGGGTGGCGGGCTGGGTGGCGGGCATTGGCGCGGCCGGCGCCATCGCGGGGGCGGCGCCTTGATCGGTGACGGGCGGCGTTGCTGGCAGCGCGGCGGGCCGGGGCAGCGCGCGCAGCGTGATGGCCACCGGCCGGCCGTCGCGCGGGCCCACGGCGGGTGGGGTGGCACGCTGCCAGTGGCTGGCCAGGCCGCAATGCAGCAACAGCACACTTGCGGCCAACAGCCCCAGCCGTGGCCAGGCGGCGGGTCGGTGGGCGGCAAGCACGGGCACGGGCACGGGCATGGGCATGGGCATGGGCATGGGCATGGGCATGGGCACGGGCACGGGCATGGGCCATGCTGCCACGCTGGATCACCGCCGCCCAGGCCCCCCGACGGGGGGCCGTGCGGGGGCAATGCAGGGGCCGTGCCGGCGGCCGCTTGCAGCGCCGGTGGGGGTGCCGGTGCGGCGCGGCGCGGCCGCCCCCCGTGCACGCAAAATGGGCCGCCATGAAACTTGCCACCTACCGTGACGGCTCACGCGACGGCCAATTGGTCGTCGTCTCGCGTGATCTGGGCCTGGCCCACTACGCCACGGCCATCGCCGGCCGCTTGCAGCAGGTGCTGGACGACTGGAATTTTCTGTCCCCGCAATTGCAGGATTTGTCGGTGGCGCTCAACCAGGGCCGGGCGCGCCATGCTTTTGCGTTTGATGCCCGCCAGTGCATGGCCCCGCTGCCGCGGGCCTACCAGTGGGCCGACGGCCTGGCCTGCGTCAACCACCTGGTTCGGCTGCGCCAGGCCGTCGGCGCCACGACGCCCAACCGCTTTTTCACCCAGCCGCTGATCGACCCGCGCTGCAGCGACGATTTGCAGGGCGCCCATGACCCGGTCTGGTGGCGTGGCGGTGCCGACGCCGACGCCGACGCCGACGGCCTTGATTTTTCGGCCGGGCTGGCGGTGATCACCGGTGACGTGGCGCTGGGCGCCAGCCCGGCCGAGGCGCTGGACGGCGTGCGGCTGCTGATGCTGGTGAATGGTTGGCGCCGGCAAGCCCTGGCGCCGGCCGAGCCCGACTGGGCCTTGGGTGGCGCGCAACGCGCACTGGCCGGCGCCTGCAGCCCGGTGGCCGTCACGCCCGACGAGCTGGGCGATGCCTGGAAGGGCGGCCGGCTGCACGGCACGCTGCAATCAGCTTGCAACGGCAGACGAGTGGGAGGGTGCGACAGCGGGCCGGCAATGACGTTTCACTTCGGCCAGTTGATCAGCCACCTGGCACAGGCCCGCCGGCTGCGCGCCGGCTGCATCGTCAGCAGCGGGCCGATCAGCCCCGCCGATGCCGCCCAGGGCCACAGTTGCCTGTCTGAGAAGCGCGCCGCCGAGACGCTGGCGCACGGTGCGCCGCGCACCGCTTACCTGCGCAGTGGCGACACGGTGCGCATCGAGCTGAACGGCCGCGACGGCCTGAGCGTGTTTGGCGCCATCGCCCAGCAGGTGGTCGGGCCGCCGGGCTAATCCGCCGGCGCCGGCACCAGGTGCTGGGCCAGAAAGCGCGCCATCCGGCGCGCAAAGTCAAAGCGGTTCTCGGGCCGCTGCCAGCCGTGGCCCTCGTCGGTGTACAGCACCCACTCGGGATCGCGGCCGGCGGCTTGCAGTGCGGCGCGCAGCTTTTCACCGTGCGCCACCGCCACCCGCAGGTCTTGCCGGCCATGGGCCAGCAGCAACGGCGCTTTGATGCGCGCCGCCTGCACCAGCGGTGAGGTGTCGGCCAGTTGCCGGGCATCGGCCACCGGGTCGCCCACCAGTTGCGGCCACGAGTACAGCCGGCCCTCTTCACTGAAATCCGAGAACCAGCGCCACTCAAACATCAGCCGGGGGTCGGTCACCGCCGCCCAGGCGATGCCGCAGCGGTACAGCCCGGGGTGGCGCACCAGGCCCATCAACGCGGCATAGCCGCCGTAGCTGGCGCCGGCAATGCACACCCGTTTCGGATCGACCCAGCCCTGGGCCACGGCCCAGTGCAGCGCGTCGGCCAGATCGTCCTGCATCGCCAGCCCCCACTGCCGAAAGCCGGCCCGGAACAAGCGGTCGCCGTAGCCGGTGCTGCCGCGAAATTCGGGCTCGATCACCACATAACCGCGCGACGCCAGAAACTGCGCGTCGGCGTCCCAGGCCCAGTGGCCGCCGCGCACCCACGGCCCGCCGTGCACCAGCAGCACCGCCGGGCCTGGCGCGGCGGGCCCGGGCGGCGCGGCAGCGACCGGTGCACCGGCCAGCGCCAGGCGCCGGGGCGACGGCAACGTCACCCAGACGGGGATCTCCAGCCCGTCGCGGGCCTTGAAGCGGTGCAAATCCAGCGTGGCCATGCGGCGCGGGTCGATGTCCTGGCGCACCGGGCCCACCCGCTGCCAGGCGGCGCCGGCCACCCGGTACAGCCAGAGCTGGCCCGGGTCCTGGTCAGACGCCGATTGCACCAGCAGCACCGCCGACTCGCTCAAGCAGTGGCTGCAGCTCAAGCGGTTGATGCGGCCGGGCAGTTTTTCATCGGCCAATTGCTGCAACCGGGTCAGCCGGGGGTCAAACCAGACGGTGGTCTCGGCGTCGGTCTGCACCCGCACCCCCAGCGCGGCGGGTCTGGCATCGGCGGCGTCGGCCAGGTCATGCAAAAG
>JANMKO010000068.1:0-6580 GCA_031372085.1 Betaproteobacteria bacterium | reverse complement strand
GGTGTCCGGCTACCGCCCGCATCGCCTCTTTTACCGCCTCCCGCATCCCCCCATCATGAACAAACTGCTGCTGCACCCGGCCACCAAGCCGCTGCTGTTTGCGCTGGCGCTGGTGCCGTTTGCGCTGCTGCTGTACGGCGCCATCGCCAACACGCTGGGTGCCAACCCGGCTGAGGCGCTGATCCGTGGCACCGGCGATTGGGTGCTGCGGTTTTTGTGCATCACGCTGGCGGTGACCCCGCTGCGTGAGGTCACCGGCTGGAGCGCGTTGGCCCGGTTGCGCCGCATGGCCGGGCTGTTTGCCTATTTTTACGGCGTCACCCACTTCTTGTGCTACGCCTGGCTCGACATGGGGCTGAACCTGGCCGACATCGTCAAAGACATCCCGAAGCGCCCGTTTGTGCTGGTCGGCAGCCTGGCCATGCTGCTGATGACGCCGCTGGCTGCCACCTCGTTCAACCGGGCCATCAAATGGCTGGGCGCGGCGCGCTGGAAGAAGCTTCACAAGCTGGTTTACGCCATCGTGCTGCTGGGGTTGCTGCACTTTTTCTGGATGCGGGCGGCCAAGAACAACTTTGGTGAATGGTCGGTGTACGCGGTGATCGTGGCATTGCTGCTGGGCTGGCGGCTGCGGCAGGCGTTGCTGCGGCGCCGGGGGGCGGTCAGACCTTCGGTGGTCCTGCGGCGCGGCTGACACGGTGGGTGAGGCATATACTTGGTGTATAGCGCATCCAGTTGTTCATGCCATGTCCACCACCACCGTCTTCACCAACAACCGCAGCCAGGCCATTCGCCTGCCGGCTGAGGCGCGCTTCCCGGACAGCGTGAAGAAAGTGCAGGTTCGGGTGGTGGGGGCTGAGCGTGTGATCACCCCAGTGGCGCACGCTTGGGACAGTTTCTTCCAGCCCGACGGGCATGCACCCAGCGCCACTGAAGACTTCATGGCCGACCGGGCCGGCCAGCAGCAGGCCGACCGCGAATCACTTTGACGGGCTTGTATTGGTGCTGAAATATCTGCTCGATACCAACATCGTGATCTACGTGATCAAGCGTCGGCCGCCGTCGGCGATGGTCACCTTCAATCAGCATGAGGGGCAGATGGCGATATCGGCCATCACGTTGGCCGAGTTGGTGCATGGCGCCGAAAAAAGCAGCGACCCGGCACGCAACCTGGCCGTGGTGGACGACTTTCGCAGCCGCCTGACGGTGCTGGACTACGGCGAAAGAGCCGCCCACCACTACGGCAGCATCCGCGCTGCGCTGGAAAAAGGCGGCCAAACCATCGGCGTCAACGACCTGCACATTGCGGCGCAGGCGCGCTGTGACGGGCTGGTGCTGGTGACCAACAATCTGCGTGAATTTGCGCGCGTGCCGGGTTTGCTGACCAACAACTGGGTGTAGTGCCTGCGCCGCTATCGGTAACCGGCCCGCTACTTCATGAACCCCGGCAGCCAAAGCGCCAGCCACGGCAGCTCCAGCACTACCGCCAGCGCGATCACCAGCGTGACGACAAACAGCCAGACGCCGCGAAAGATCTGCTTGAGCGTCACGCCGTCGAGCAGCGCGTTGAGCACAAACAGGTTCATGCCCACGGGCGGTGAGATCAGGCCGATCTGCACCACCAGCACGATCAGCACACCAAACCAGACCGGATCAAAACCGAGCTGGGTGACGATGGGGAAGAACACGGGAATCGTCAACAACACCATCGACAGCTCTTCCATGATGGTGCCCAGCAACACATACACCACCATCATCGCGCCCACCACCATCAGCGGCGACAGGCCGAGGTGGGTGATGGCCTGGCGCAAGTCGGCCGGCATGCTGGTGAAGTTGATGAAGTTGGAGAACATCATCGCGGCGATCAGGATGGTGAACAGCATCGCCGTGGTGCGCGCACTTTCCACCAGCACCTGAAGCAGCACCCGGGGCGGCAGCGCACCGCGCAGCAGCGCAAAAAAGAAGGCGCCCGACGCGCCGATGCCCGCGCCCTCGGTGGCCGTGAACACGCCGCCGTAAATGCCGCCCAGCACCACGATGACCAGCAGCACCACGCCCCAGATGTCGCGCAGCGCGCGCCAGCGCTGCGGCCAGTTGCTGCGCTCGCCGGCCGGGCCGGCAGACGGGTCACGCCAGGTGATCCAGGCCACGCCGCACATCATCAAGGCCGCGCACAGCAGGCCAGGCAGGATGCCGGCGGCAAACAGCTTGCCGATGTTGGTCTCGGTGACGATGCCGTAAATCACTATGATGGTGGACGGCGGGATCATGATGCCCAGCGTGCCGCCGGCCGCGATGACGCCGGTGGACAGGTAATCCGAATAGCCCAGCTTCTTCATCGACGGGTAGGCCACCTTGGCCATCGTGGCCGCCGTGGCAATCGACGAGCCGCAGATGGCGCCAAAGCCGGCGCAGGCCAGCACCGTGGCATGCGCCAGGCCGCCGCGAAAGTGGCCGATGAAGGCGTAAGCGGCGCGGAACAACTCATGCGCCAGCCCGGCCTTGGCCACAAAATTGCCCATCAGGATGAACAGCGGCACCACCGACAAGGTGTAGGCAAAGCCGGTGTCGTACACCACCTGCGCGGCCGATGCGGCGGTGGGCCCCCAGCCGCGCATCAGGCCCAGGCCGGCAAAGCCGACAAAACCCATCGCAAAGGCCAGCGGGATGCGCAGCAGCGCCAGCACAAATACCGCGCCAAAGCCCAGCAGCGCTTCGATCATGTGGCGCCCCCTGCCGGTGGAGTGGCCGGGCCGGGCTCATCCAGGCCGATGATGTGGTGGCGGGCGGGGCGCAGCATCAGCAGGCCGTGCACCAGCGCGGTGACGCCGCACAGCAGGCTCATCAATTGCACAAACGGGCCCAGCGGCAATTTCAGCTGGGCGGTGGTGTCGCCGTAGCCGGCCATCGCAGCGGCCTTGTCCCACAGCAACCAGGCCAGGCCGACCAGCGCGGCGCAGCACAGGCCATCGACCAGCGCCTGCTGCACCCGGCGCAGCCAGGGTGGCAGCAGCGGGTCGAGTGAATCAAACACCACATGCTCACCGTGCAGGCTGACCAGTGGCAGGGCGGCAAAAATCACCACCACCATCAGAATCTCGGTCAGCTCGAGTGAGCCGGGCACCGACTGGCTGAGCAGCTTGCGGCCCAGCACATCGACCAAGGTCAGGGCCATGATGGCAAACAGTGCCACGGCGGCGAGCAGACCGCATAGCGCATCGAGCAGGCGTTTCAAGTCAAGGTCTCCCGGGTGGGCTTGGGCGGGGCTGCTGGCGGCCGTACCCAGCCACCGCGTTGGTGGGCCTTACCGGGCCGTGCGGGGCCCGGGGCCGGCCTCACTTTTCGAGCTTGCTGATCTCGGCGCGGTACTCGGCCAGCACTTTTTTGGCGTCTTTCAGGCCCTTGGCCTCGGCAGCCTTGGCCCAGGTGTCTTCAAGGCCACCGGTCTTGGCCTTGACCGCTGCCACAAAGGTGGCGTCGGCCTTGGTGAAAGCCACACCCGAGGCCTGCATGAAGGCCATGCCGCGCCTGTCTACCTTGTCCCAGCCCCGGCCGATCATCCTGGCGGCAAACTCACCCGACATCTCATCGATGGTCTTCTTGACGTCGGCCGGCAAGCCGTCGTATTTGGCCTGGTTCATCATGAAGACAAAGCTGGTGTTGTACAGCCCACCCGGGAAGGTGGTGGCAAAGCGCACCACCTTGTCGATCTTGAAGCTCTCCACCGATTCGGCCGGAAACAGCGTGCCGTCCATCACCCCGGTGGACAGCAGTTCATAGCTCTCGGGCGCGGGCTTGAGGGTGACATTCATGCCCATTGCCTTGCTGATCTCATTGACCATGCCGCCGCCGACGCGGAACTTCAAGCCGGTCAGGTCTTCGGCCTTGCTGATCGGCTTCTTGGTGTTGAAGACGATGCCCGGGCCGTGGGTGAACACCGCCAGCACCTTGACGCCTTTGTGCTCGTCGGCAAATGCTGGGTACTTGGCATACAGGCGCTGAAAGGCCACCGACGTGGCCTCGGCCGAGTTGCCCATGAACGGCAGCTCGGCCAACTGGGTGGTGACAAAGCGGCCCGGCGTGTAGCCATGCACCGTGAACGACAGATCGGCCAGGCCATTGCGCACCGCATCGAAGGTGCCGGGCGGCGCCGACACGGCACGCGGCAGCGAAGCGCATTTGATCTTGCCGGCGGCTTTTTGCTCCAGCAGGGCGCACCACTCTTTCTGGGTTTCGGTCAGGGTGTGGGCGGCCGGCAGCCAGGTGGACAGCGTGAGCACGGTCTGTGCGGCCACCGGCAGCGCCAGCGTGGTGGTGGCCAGCGCGGCGGCGGCCGCCAGCGTGCGGCGGACCAGCGGAGAAACGACCGGGGCGGTGAAGATGGGCATGCAGAGAACTCCAGGAAGGTGCAGGGCCCTGGCAGCGCGCCTGGGACTTGATGGCCATGGTGCCTCAGTCTGTTGCAGCGCGACATTGCAGAAAACGTGGGGCCACCGTCGCACAACGGCGCTGGCGGCGCTGGCGGCGCTGGCGGCGCATGCCGGCCCCGGCATCCCGGGGGTGGGCCAGCCCCGTGCGGCTGGGCCAAAACGCGGCCCCACAATGCCGGCCCAGCGCCGGCTGCGCCCGCCCGCCGGTTGCCGCCGGCCAGACAGCCATCCGGGCAACCACTCAGATGGCCGCCCAGGCAGCCGCCCAGGCAGCCACCCAGGCAGCCACCCAGACAGCCACCCAGACAGCCGCCCGACCCGCGCATCGCGTCGGCCATTCCGCAAAAGCGCGCCAAAGCACGCCAAAGCGCGCCCAAGCCCGCCCAAAGCACGCCACACGCAAGCCCCAGGCAAGACGACCCGAGCAGGCCCCATGCACCGCACCGTCTTCACCACCCCCGGCGTCAACACCGCGTTGCGGGCGTTTTCAGTGGTCTTTTTGCGCGCCACCGGCTGGACACTGCACGGCCAGTTGCCCACCGAGCACCCCAAATGCGTGCTGATCGCCGCGCCGCACACCAGCAACTGGGATTTGCCGTACACGCTGAGGGTGGCGTTTGCGCTGCGGCTCAACATCCACTGGATGGGCAAGGCAGCGCTGTTTCGTTGGCCGTTTGGCCCGCTGATGCGCTGGCTGGGCGGCATTGCGGTAGACCGCAGGCAATCCAACAACCTGGTGGCCGCGTCGGCCCAGGCCATCCGCGACGCCGACGGCCCGCTGCAACTGGTGGTGCCGCCCGAGGGCACACGCAGCAAGACCCGGCACTGGAAGAGCGGCTTCTACTGGATCGCGCACCAGGCCGGCGTGCCCATCGTGCTGGCTTACATGGACTACCCACACAAGCGCAGCGGCCTGGGCCCGGTGTTTGTGCCCACCGGCGATGCCGAGGCCGACATGGCCCAGATCAAAGCCTGGTATGCGCCGTTGCGGGGCAAAAACTGGCGCCAGTTTGATACCGGGTGATTGGCGCCCGCCAGCCGGGCCGGCGCCGGTGCAGCAGCGCAGTGCACCGCAACCGCGCCGCGCGGCGCCGCACCGTGCGAATTGACCCGCCAAAGAAACTCATGCATCATCGAGCGCGTAATAAAGTTACAAACTCCCCTCCCGATCACAGGTTTTTGTCCATGTCATTCGACCTTGTTCTTTTTGGTGGCACCGGCGATCTGACCTGGCGCAAGCTGATGCCGGCGCTGCTGCAAGCCTTCCGCCACGGCAAGCTGCCGCCCGGCGGCCGCATCCTGGCGGTGGCGCGTGACGAGCGCAGCGACGACGAGTACCGGCACTTCATCCATGAGCGCTTTTGTGAGGTGGAAAGCGCCAAACGCCCCAGCGACGATGAATTTGCGCGCTTTGCCCAGATGCTGCATTACCGGCGCATGGATTTGTCCAAGCCCGAGCATTACGCCGGCCTCAAAACCTGGCTCGATGAACGCGGCGCCAATACCGTGGTGCTGTTTCTGGCCACCGCGCCGTATCTGTTTCCGGTGATCTGCCAGCAGCTGGGCCAGGCCGGGCTGAACAGCCCGAACGTGCGCGTGGTGCTCGAGAAACCGCTGGGCCATGACCTGGCCAGCGCGCAAGAGATCAACCGGGTGGTGCGCGCGGTGTTTGCCGAGACACAAGCCTTCCGCATCGACCACTACCTGGGCAAGCCGGCGGTGCAAAACCTGATGGCGCTGCGCTTTGGCAATGCGCTGTTTGAGCCGCTGTGGCGGCGCGAGAGCATCGCCAACATCGAGATCACGCTGGCGGAAGGCCTGGGCGTGGGCACACGCGGTGACTACTACGACACCACCGGCGCGCTGCGCGACATGATCCAGAACCATGCGCTGCAGTTGCTGACGATGATCGCGATGGAGCCACCGTCCACCAACGACGCTGACGCCATCCGCGACGAGAAGCTCAAGGTGCTGCGCTCGCTCAAACCCTTCACGGCCGAGAGCGTGGCGCGTGACGTGGTGCGCGGCCAGTACAAGGCCGGCACGCTGGACGGCAAACCGGTGCCCGGCTACCTGGATGAGGTCAAGGTGCCGGCCGGCAGCCACTGCGAGACCTTTGTGGCGCTGCGCACCGAGGTGCAGAACTGGCG
>JANMKO010000665.1:0-6903 GCA_031372085.1 Betaproteobacteria bacterium | reverse complement strand
GATGTCGCGGATGCGGGCCTTGATCGGCGCCAGGCCGATCAAATCGTGATCCAGCTCGTCCATCACCGATTCAACCTGGCTTTGCGCCAGCACATCGCTCACGGACAGCGCCCGCACCGGCGCGGCGGCAATGCTGGTCATCGATTCGGTGGAGCTTGTCATGATCGGGCTGCGGTGCAGCGGTGCGGTTGCCAAGTGGACGCTGCGGAGCCGGCTATGCCGGTCCGCTGGCGTTGCCCCCTTGAGCGGAAGCGCCGAAGGCGCTGCGGGGGTGGGTGTCAATACCGCTCGGCTTCGGGCCGGTCGGTGGCATAGCTGTGCACGGTGTACTGCACCTGCCGGCCGCCCACCTCTTGGCGCACCAGGCCAAAACCGGGCTCGGTGGACGGCCGGTTGACGATAAAGCTCATGCGTACCGACTCCACCCCTTGCGTGGAGTCAAACGCCGTCACCCGCACATAGTGGTTGGGAAAGGTTTTGCGGCAGGCATTGATCTCCAGCAGGATGCCGGCCGGGTCTTTCAGGTCGAACATCGGGTTGCCGTGCATCTCCCAGTAGGTGTTGCGCGGGTGCGGATCGTCGGTGTACTCAATGCCGACGGCGTAGTTTTGTTTCAGCGCGTACTCAATCTGGCTGGTGATCTGCGCGTCCGTCAAATCGGGCAGGTACGAGAACTGGCCCTGCGTCACGCGGTTGCCGTGGTTGGTCATCATGGTGGTTGCTCCTTGGGCTTGGGCTTGGGCTTGCAATCAGGCCGATGCGGTGGCGGTGGGCACAAAGTCGGCGGTGTCGGTGGACTCGAAGTTGAAGGCGATGTCGCCCCAGGTGTCGAGCGCGGCCTTGAGCGGGCTGCACCACTTGGCGGCGTCTTTCAGGATTTGCGGGCCTTCGTTCCAGATGTCGCGCCCTTCGTTGCGCGCCATCACCATGCATTCCAGCGCCACCCGGTTGGCCGTGGCACCGGCCTGGATGCCCATCGGGTGGCCGATGGTGCCGCCGCCAAACTGCAACACCACGTCGTCGCCCAGGTAGGTGAGCAACTGGTGCATCTGGCCGGCATGGATGCCGCCCGACGCCACCGGCATCACCTTGTTCAAAGAGGCCCAGGGCTGCTCGAAGAACAGGCCTTTTTCCAGTTGCATCGGCGTGTGGGTGTCCAGCAAGGTGTCGTAGAAGCCGCGGATCATCTGCGGATCGCCTTCCAATTTGCCCACCACCGTGCCGGCGTGGATGTGGTCAACGCCGGCCATGCGCATCCATTTGCAGATGACGCGGAAGTTCATGCCGTGGTTCTTCTGCCGCGAGTAGGTGCTGTTACCGGCCCGGTGCAGGTGCAGGATCATGTCGTTCTTGCGCGCCCACAGCGCCATGCTCTGGATGGCGGTGTAGCCGATCACCAGGTCGATCATGATGATCACGCTGCCCAGGCTTTTTGCAAATTCGGCCCGCAGGTACATCTCTTCCATCGTGCCGGCGGTCACGTTCAGGTAGTGGCCCTTCACCTCACCGCTGGCAGCACTGGCTTTGTTGACCGCCTCCATGCAGTACAAAAACCGGTCACGCCAGTGCATGAAGGGCTGCGAGTTGATGTTCTCGTCGTCTTTCATGAAGTCGAGCCCGCCTTTCAGGCCCTCGTACACCACCCGGCCGTAATTGCGGCCACTCAAACCCAGCTTGGGCTTGGTGGTGGCGCCCAGCAGCGGCCGGCCAAATTTGTCGAGGCGTTCGCGCTCGACGATCACGCCGGTGGCCGGGCCCTGGAAGGTCTTCAAGTAGGCCACGGGGATGCGCATGTCCTCCAGCCGCAGCGCTTTCACCGCTTTGAAGCCGAACACATTGCCGATGATCGAGGCTGTCAAATTGGCAATCGAGCCGCCCTCGAACAAATCGATGTCGTAGGCGATGTAGGCAAAAAACTGGGCCTCGGTCTTGGTGCCGGGGCCGGTGTTGGGCACGGCGTCCACCCGGTAGGCCTTGGCGCGGTACAGGTCGCAGGCGGTCAGCCGGTCGGTCCACACCACTGTCCAGGTGGCGGTAGACGATTCACCGGCCACGGCCGCCGCAGCTTCTTCATGGTCCACGCCCTCTTGCGGCGTGATGCGGAACATCGCGATCAGGTCGGTGTCCTTGGGCACGTAGTCGGGCTGCCAATAGCCCATCTGCTTGTACTTGAGCACACCGGCGCTGTAACGCTTTTTCTTGTCGGTGATCTGGGCGTCGTCCGACGGGCTCAGGGTGGCGGTATCCAGCGGTAGGTTCACAGGGGTCTCCTCGGTGGGTGGGCTGACATCACGAGTTCACTGTAAAAACGAAATGACATAAGTAAAAGTCAGAAATTGTTGGCTTTGACTTAAGCTTTTACTTATCTGAGACTTCATGCATGCCCGGCGACAAACCATGAACATCACCTTCCGCCAATTGCGTGTTTTTGCCGAGGTGGCCCGGTTGTCCAGCGTGCAGCGGGCGGCCGAGGCGCTGCACCTGACGCCACCGGCGGTGTCGATGCAGATCAAGGAGCTTGAAAACCAGGTGGGCCTGCCGCTGTTTGACCGCACCGGGCGCCGCTTGTCGCTGTCCACCTCGGGTGAGTACTTTCTGGTCTATGCCCGGCGCCTGCTGGGCACCTTGAAAGAGGCCGACGACGCGATGGCGCGCTTCAAGCGCATCGAGTCAGGGCGGTTGACCATCGGCATGGTGAGCTCGGCCAAGTACTTCTTGCCGCAGCTGCTGGCCCGGTTTCACCGTGAGCACCCGGCCATCGAGGTGCGGCTGCGCCTGGGCGGGCGTGAGCAACTGGTGGCCATGATGCAGGCCAACGAGGTGGATCTGACGATCATGGGCCGGCCGCCCAAGGATTTTGCCAACCGGGCCGAGCCGTTTGCGATGCACCCGCATGTGCTGGTCACCGCGCCCGACCACGCTTTTGCGCAATTGGACAGCGTGCCCGCCGACGCGCTGGCGCGTGAGCCGTTCATCGTGCGCGAGCCCGGCTCAGGCACCCGGGCCGCGCTGCAAGAGTATCTGGACAGCCACCGCCTGCAGCCGGTGTTTGTGATGGAGATGAACAGCACCGAGGCCATCAAGCAAGCGGTGATGGCCGGCCTGGGCGTGAGCCTGATATCGATGCACACCATCGGGCTGGAATGGCGCCACGGCCTGATCCGGGTGCCGCCAGTGGAGGGCTTGCCGATGATGCGGCGCTGGCATGTGGTCAACACCGCCGGCAAGCTGCTGTCACCCGCCGCCGAGGCGCTGCGCTACTTTGTGCTGGAGCGCGGTGAGGCGCACTTGGCGGCCATGTTTGCCGAGACCGGCCAGAACCCCGCCTGACAACGCCCACGCGCGGCCCACGCGCGGCCCACGCGCCGCCCACGCGCCGCCCATGCGCCGCCCATGCGCACCCACGCCGGGCCGTTTTGGCGGGCCCGACTGCGGGGCAAATAGCCCGCTTTCGTGCATCCGTCACGGTCTGTTCAGCCGGGCCGTTTTGACCCCCCCTGAACTGGGGGGTCGAACCCCCTGCCTGCGGGTCATCGCCGTCTTGAGAGCGTCTCGTAACAAGCAGATACTTCTCGATATGGAAAATTTTCCGACACTAAAACGTTCCCGGGTGCCCCGGATCGCCAACGGTCTGACGCTGTTGGTGATGCTGGCCGCCACCTGGTGGTCGAATGACCAACGGCCGTTGACCAACAGCACCGACGCGGCCACGGCCGCCACCCTGCCGTCGCAGGCCGGCGCACCCAGGCGGCACCCGGTGGCCACCCCGGCGCCGGCCGCCGGGCCCACGCTGGCGGTGTGGCCGGCGCAAACCACGTCGCTGCCGGCTGACGGCATCAAACCGGTGGGTTTTGCCACCACCGCGCTGCGTTGAGTGCAGCGCCCCGCGTCTGGCGCGGGGCCGATCCAGGGTCAAACCAGGGTCAAAGCGCGCAATCCACCGCCTGCGCACCCAGCACCTGCACCAGCACCGCCGGTGCCAGCCCCAACAAATAGCCCCGCCGCCCACCGTTGATCAGCAGCGCAGGCAGGCCCAGCACCGACGCCTGCACATACACCGGCATCACCTTGCGGGTGCCAAACGGCGACGTGCCGCCCACCTGGTAGCCGCTGTGGCGCTGCGCCGCGTCGGGCGTGCAGGGCTCGATGCTTTTGACACCGATGGCGCGCGCCAGGTTTTTGGTGCTCACCTGTTTGTCACCGTGCATCAGCACGATCAGCGGCTGGGCGCGCTCGGTCTGCATCACCAGGGTCTTGACCACCGCATGCTCGGGCCAGCCCAGCTGGCGCGCAGATTCAGCCGTGCCGCCCCGGTCAACGTAGTCGTACACATGCTCGGTGAAGGCCACGCCCGCCGCCCGCAGTGCCAGCGTGGCGGGCGTCTGGCTGACGTGTTTTTCTTTGCGGCTCAAGGTGCGACTCAGGCCGCGCTCACTGCGCCGGGTCGCGCAGTTCCCAGCGGATGGCGTCGATGGCGGCCAGCAGCTCAGGCGACAGCGCCGTGCCCCAGGCGGCCAGGTTGTCGTCGAGCTGGGCCAGGCTGGTGACGCCGATGATGGTGCTGGCCACCCGCCAACTGGTGTAACAAAAGGCCAGCGCCAGGTGGCTGGGAGACAGCCCGTGCGCCCGGGCCAGCGCGTTGTAGCGGCGCGCCGCCAGCAGCGTCTCGGGCCGGGCCCAGCGCTGCTTGCGCATCGACTCGAAGCGCGCCAGCCGGCCCAGCCCGGGCTGGTCGGCGTCAAAACCCGGGCCGTCGTATTTGCCGGTGAGCGTGCCAAAACCCAGCGGGCTGTAGGCCAGCAGTGACACGCCGCTGCGCAGCAGCGCCTCGTCCAGCCCGTTGTCAGCCACCCGGTTGACCAGCGCGTACGGGTTTTGCACCGACACCACCGGCGGCAGGCCGTGCAGCGCCGCCTGGTGCAAAAACTCACCCACGCCCCACGGCGTCTCGTTGGACAGGCCGATGTGGCGCACCTTGCCGGCCTTCACCAGCCCGGCCAGCGCCGCCAGCTGGGCGTGGATCGGCGTGAACGCCCGGTCTTTGGCCGGATCGAGGTAGACCGCGCCAAACGCCGGCACATTGCGGTTGGGCCAGTGAATCTGGTACAGGTCGATCACATCGGTTTGCAGCCGGCGCAGGCTGTCGTCACAGGCCTGCACGATGGCCTCGGGCAGCAGGTTGTCGGCGCCGCCGCGCACCCAGTCCATGCCGCGCGCCGGCCCGGCCACCTTGGTGGCCAGCACCACACGCTGGCGCATGCCGGGGCGGGCCGCCAGCCAGCGGCCGATGATGGCCTCGGTGGCGCCGTAGGTCTCGCGCCGGGCCGGCACGGCGTACATCTCGGCGGTGTCGATGAAGTTGATGCCGCGCTCAACCGCATGGTCCAGCAGCGTGAAGGCGGTGGGCTGGTCAACCTGCTCGCCGAAGGTCATCGTGCCCAGGCAGATGCGGCTGACCTGCAAATCGCTGTGGCCCAGCCGGGTGTGGCTGATCGCAGTGGTGGGCGGCTGGAGGGTGCTCATCGAGTGGCCTTGGCGTTGAAAGCGCCAGTGTGCCGCAGCCCCGCCGGCCCGGGCTGGCGCCAGGGTGACTGCGGCGTGCCGGGTGGCCGAAGCCCCGCCCGGTGAGATTTTGAGAAATTTTGTTTGACGATTAGTTTTTATTGTTTTACAGTAATTTTTTAAAACTGAAAGACAAACTCATGGCCTTCTCGTCCGCGCCCGGCGGCGCCGCGCCCCGCGCCGAACCGTCCGCCGACCCGTCCGCCGATCCACCCGCTGAACCGTCCGCTGAACCGTCTGCCAAACCGTCCGCCGATCCACCCGCGGAACCGGCCACCCAACCGTCCGCCCAAGCCCGCGCATGGCCACCCGGCCTGCACCGGCTTACCCGCTGGGTGCAGGCCCTGGCCGTGCTGGGCGTGCTGTGCCTGCTGTGGGTGCCGGCGGCTTTCTGGCTCAACCCCGACTGGGTGCGCGCCGTTGGGCCGGCGGCAGCGGGCCTGGGCGGCGCCACGGTGACGGTGGACGCGCGGGCGCGCTGGCTGGGCGCGGCCGGCAGCGTGCCCGGCGTACTGCTGGGTTTGTACACGCTGTGGCGGCTGTGGCAATTGTTTGGCGAGTACGGCGCCGGCCGGGTGTTTGGCCCGGCGGCCCAGCGCCACTTGCGCGGTCTGGCGCGTGGCCTGCTGGCGCTGGCGCTGCTGGGCCCGATCACCCGCACCTTGATGGCGCTGGCGCTGACCTGGGGCAACCCGCCGGGCCAGCGCATGCTGGTGTTGGGCCTCGGCTGGCACGATTACCTGGGCGTGCTTACCGGTGCGGTGCTGCTGGCGGTGGCCACCGTGATGGCCGAGGCCGCGCGCCTGGCGGCCGAAAACGACAGCTTTGTTTGACGCCGATGGCCATCGTCGTGCAACTGGATGTGATGCTGGCCCGGCGCAAGATGCGCTCACGCGAGCTGGCCGAGCGCATCGGCATCACCGAGCAGAACCTGTCGCTGCTCAAAAGTGGCAAGGTGCGCGGCGTGCGCTTTGACACCCTGTCGCGCATCTGCGAGGCGCTGCAATGCCAGCCGGGGGATTTGCTGGTGTGGCAGGCCGATGAGGCCGGGGCGGATGCGGATGCGGGTGCTGGTGCTGGTTCGGATTCGGATTCGCGTTCGGATGCGGGTGCGGATGCGGGTGCGGGTGCGGATGCGGGTGCGGATGCGGGTGCGGGTGCGGGTTCTGGTTCGGGTGCGCGTGCGGGTGCGGCCGGGCCCGGCGCAGCGCTGCCGTGACGGGGTTCTGGCAGCCCGCCCCACCCGGCCGCCGCGCCTGGCCGGGGCCGGCGCGGCGCCGCAGCGCGGTGTGGCTGGCCGTCTGGCTGGCGGTGTTGCTGGGCCACGGCCTGCTGGCGCTG
>JANMKO010000639.1:0-9516 GCA_031372085.1 Betaproteobacteria bacterium | reverse complement strand
GTCCAGGCGGTGGCGGTCGTCTTTCTCATGCCGCTCACCGGGCGCCTTGATCTGCCCGGCGCGGGTGATGGCATGCGTCTCGCGGCGGAACTGGTCCTGGCCGGTGCAGCAAGCGATGTCAAAGCGGTGCGCCACCTCGCGCTCAAGCCAGCCGTAAAACGCTGAGTCGGGCTTCAGCGTGAGCTTGCGCGCCAGCGCGTCGGGGTGCAGCGTGGCCAGGTTGCCGCGCCCGTCTTTGCGGGCCGGGCGCACCCGGAAGTAGACGATGCGGCCACGCAGGTGGGTGCGGTCCACCCAGTCGCTGACAGCGGCATAGTGCGCGTCGGGCACCAGCAGCGACAGGCCAAAACTGCGCAGCAGCCGCTCGGCCGCGCCCTCCCAGTCGCGCTCGTCGTCACGCACCTGGATCAGCTCACCGGCAAATGGCATCTCGTCCTCGGCCAGGCCCAGCGCGCCGCACAGCGCGCTGCGCAGCGCCACCTGCTGGGCGTCGATGTTGCTGCGCCGGGCGCGCAGGCTGGTCAGCTCGGCCGCCAGATCGGCATGCGCCTGCCGGCCCTGGGTGAAGGTGACGCCCAGCTCATTGAGCTGGTTCTGCACAGCGGCCTCGCGCTCGGCGGCGGCCTCGCGCAGCGGGCCGCACAAGGCGCGTTGGCGCAAAAAATCGTCGGCGTTGTGCATCGTCAGCAGGCCGAGCGTCTGGCGCAGCTTGTCGTGGTGCGCGGCTTTGTCGGCGCGGCGCTGCTTCTCAAGCTCTTTTTGCGCGATGTCGAGGGCCAGCCGCTCGATGCGGTCACCGCCGCTGTCGGCAATGGCGCGCCGCAGTTCACGCTCTTGGGCCCGCTGGGCCTGCTGCTGGGCCAGCAGCCGCTCAACCTGGCCGTCATGGCGCGCCGCCTCGTCCGTCAACAGCGCCAGGCGTTTGTCCAGCAGCTCGGCCTTGCGCTGCGCAAAATAGGCTTGCAGGGCCTCGCGCGCGGCGCGCTGGCGCTCGATGGCGGCGGCCAAGTCGGCATGCTGCCGGCCATCGGCCACCAGCGGGCGCAGCAGCGCCACCTGGCGCTGGGCTTTGAGCACCGCCGCGTGGGCCCGGCTCAAATCATCAAAGTGCGCAATCAGCGCGGTCAGCCGGGGCGCTACATCAAACGGCTCCAGCATGTGGCTGCGCACAAAATCCGTGAGGTTGCCCACCGATTTCATCGACACGGTTTGGTGAAACAGCTCCAGTGCCTGGTCGTTGTGGATGCCGAAGTGGCGCCGGAACAGCGCGCCGTAGGGCGGAAAGCTGTCGTCCACCACCACTTTTGCCGCGCGCAGCCGCTTGCGCAGCTGGGGGATATCGGCGCCAAAATCGGCAAAGTCGGCGGCGATGCTCAAGTCACGCTCGGCCACCGCGTACAGCCGCTGCGGCTGGCCTTGCGGGTCTTTCAGCCAAAACACCTGGGCGAGCGTCACCGTCTGGTCATAGCCGGCGTTGTGAAACACCGCCAGGATGACCGAATAGCTGTCGGGCCCACGCAGCGCCACCGGCCGGCCCGAGCCGCCCAGATCACTGCGCTCGGCCTTGTAATGGCCCAGCACATAGCTGCGCAAGGTGCGCTCACGGGCCTCGGCGCCGGCGGCCTTGTTGTAGGCCGCCCGGTGCGCCGGCACCAGCAAGGTGGTGACGGCGTCCACCAGCGTCGATTTGCCTGAGCCGATGTCGCCGGTGAGCAAGGCATTGCGGCCGTCGGCGCGCAGCGTCCACACCCTGCCGTCGAAGGTGCCCCAGTTGAAGACCTCCAGCCGGCTCAGGCGGAAGCCCGACAGCGCCGGGTCAGCGGCAAAGTCGAAGGCCAGCGCTTCATGCTTCATCGTCGGGCCTGTCTTTGATGTCCTGGCCGTCCTTGCCTTCAAGCTGCGCCCGGTAGCCGGCCAGCCGGGCGTCAAACTCGGCCAGCCACTGCGCATCGACAAAGGCTTTGAGGATGCGCTGCACCTCGAACATCGCCTCGGCGCCGCGCAGCCGGCGCACAAAGCCCAGATCGATGATGCGGTTCAGGTGGCCGTCCACCTGGTCGATCAGCCGGGCCTCGTTGCTGCCCTCGGGCAAGAACACGCGCAGCAGCTCCAGCACCTGGGCGCGCGACAGGATCAGCCGGGTGTCGGCCCCGGCGGCATCAAACTCGGCCAGCTTTTTGCGCAGCAGCGCCAGCAGCAGGCTGACCGGGAACGACAGCGGCCGGCGCGCCACCAGGCGCGGCAATTTGGCCGCGGCGTCGTCCTCGGGCTCGGGCTGGGCGCGCAAAAAGGCGTAGCCCTCGGCTTCGTCGAGCACCAGCACCAGGCCCAGCACCGCCACGTGGTCGCGCACGCGGCCCTGCAGTTGCAGCAGCGCGCTCCAGTGCGGGGCGTCGTCGGTGCGGTAGGTCACGCCCTTGAGCAGCGGGATCAGCACGGCCGACAGGTCGGCGGTCTGGGCGGCCGCAAGGCCCGCTGCGGGCGAAGGGTCACTGGCCAGCTTCATCGCCTGTCGTCCGCTGTCATTTTGAGAACACCACCCTCGGCAGCGTGGCTGTCCGGGTGTGGCCGCTGCGCGCCACCCAGGCCACCTGGTCTTGCACCGTGTCGTCGATCAGCGCCCGGCCCGGCTCGGCCGCCAGGCTGAGGTAGGCCACCAGCTCGGCCAGGCCTTGTTGCAGCGGCCGCGCCGCCAGCAGCTCCACCAGCGTGATCTGGCTGCGCTGTTGCAGGCTTTGCCGCACATGCTGGGCGAGTGCGGCTTTGTCGACGATGAACTGGCTGTACAGCGCGGCGGTGTCCAGGCCGTCGTCGTCGGGCCCGTCGGCCAGGATGGCGGTGCTGCGCAGCGCCAATTGCATGGGCGGGGCGTGCAGCGGGCGCTCCATCGGCAGCTCGATGCTGGGCGCCGTGTCGGCGATGGCCATGAACTCGCCGGCCGGCGCCTGGCCGCGCACCGCCAGCGCGCCGGCCTCGATGCCGCGCAGGATGTCCATGATGCGGCGGTTCTCCAAGTAGGCCTGGTCGTCCAGAAAGCGCCGCAGTTGCTGTGACAGCAGCGCGACGGTGCGCTGGGCGTGCTCACCCGCCTCCAGCCAGTCGTAGTGCACCCGGGCCAGGCGTGGGTCGGGCGACAAATCAGCCACCGGCGCCAGTTGCAGCACCCGGCTGAGCAGCTGGGTCAATTCGTCTTGCCGGGCGCGCGACATCAAAAAATCCCAGAAGGCGCGAAAGCTGCGGCCCTGGTCAGAGTCGGCGATCAAGTCACGCTCACCCAGAATGTCTTGCAGCAGTGCACCTTTGCGGCCGTCCCACAGGGCGATGCGCTCACGCACCCGGCGGTCCAGGCCGCGAAAGTTGTGCTCCACCTCCCTGAAATCAGCCAGCAACTCACGCGCCAGCGTGGCGAACTGGTTGAAGCGCTCTTTCAGCGCGGTGTCGCCCAGCAGCGGCAAGTCACCGGCGCGCACCTGGGCGATTTCGGCATCGATTTGCGCGCGCTGGCGCAGCAGCTCGGTGATGCGCACCTCGGGGTCGGTCTCGCTGCCGTCACTCATCTGGCGCAGCAGTGAAAACAGCGTCAGCAGGCGGGATTCGGTGCCGACAAAAGCGCGCTCACCCAGGCTGGCCAGCCAGGCCAGTGCACGCTCGGTGGCCGGTGTCAAATCAAAATGCGGCTCGTCCGAGCCCGGCGGGTAAAACTTGCGCAGCCAGGCTTTGTCATTGGCGGCCCAATCATTCAAATACTCCAGCGCGCTTTTTGGCAAGGTGCCGGCGCCACGCTGCTCACGCAGGGTGTACAGCGTGTCTTCCAGCGCCTCGGCCAGATCGGCCTGGTTGAGGGTGCGCTGGTTGGGCAGCACAAAAACCCGGTGCAAAAAACTGGCGATCAGCGCGGCCGAGTCGGCCAGCAGCAGGCGCCAGGCCGGGTGTTGGCGGCGCAGCGCGTCCAGCGTGTCGATGTCGAAAGGCATGCGCTTTCAGCCGCGATGGCCCGCATCGGGCGGCGGCGCAACGGCTGGCGGGGCGGGCGGGTGGCACATCGGATGGGCGGGCAGGGCACGGGTGCAGCGGTGACCGGTTGATTGTCGGTGACCCTCGGGCCCGTGATCCCCGCCCGGCCCACGTCCGCTTGCCTTCCGGCCCGTCACCACCACCTGCCTAGAATCTTCTTTCACGATTCTGCTGACAGGCAACCGATGGTCCCCCACCTCATCACCGCGCTCACCGGCCCGATCAACGAGCTGGAGGCACGCATCCTCGACTCGATGCCCGCCATCGAGCGCTGGTTTCGGCTGGAGTGGATGGAGCACACGCCGCCGTTTTACTCGTCGGTGGATTTGCGCAACGCCGGCTTCAAGCTGGCGCCGGTGGACACCAATCTGTACCCCGGCGGCTTCAACAACCTGACGCCCGACATGCTGCCGCTGGCGGTGCAGGCGGCGATGGCGGCGATCGAGAAAATTTGCCCCGAGGCCAAAAACCTGCTGCTGATCCCCGAGCGCCATATCCGCAACACGTTTTACCTGAGCAATGTGCAGCGGCTGGTGCGCATCTTCACCCAGGCCGGGCTCAATGTGCGGCTGGGCACGCTGGACCAGGCCATCACCGCGCCCACCGCACTGGCCCTGCCCGACGGCAGTGAGCTGTTGCTTGAGCCGCTGTTGCGCCACAAGGGCCGGCTCGGGTTGAAGGATTTTGACCCCTGCACCATCCTGCTCAACAACAACCTGTCGGCCGGTGTGCCCAAGGTGCTGGAGCACCTGCATGAGCAATACCTGCTGCCGCCGCTGCATGCCGGCTGGGCGGTGCGGCGCAAAAGCCAGCACTACCACAGCTACGAAGAAGTGGCGAAGAAGTTTGCCAAGCTGCTGGGCATGGACCCGTGGCTGATCAACCCGATGTACGCGCCGTGCGGCGCGGTGGACCTGGGCGACGACGCCGGGCTGGACGGCCTGCAAACGGCGGTCGATGCGCTGCTGACCAAGGTGCGGCGCAAGTACAAGGAATACGGCATCAATGAAAAACCGTTTGTCGTGATCAAGGCCGATTGCGGCAACAACGCGCTGGGGCCGGTGACGGTGCGTGACGCCAAAGACCTGGCTGAAGTGATCCACCGTGCACGCGACCGCATGGGCCTGGGCTCGGCCGGCGGCGGCCCCACCGAGCTGATCGTGCAAGAAGGCGTGCCCACCTATGAGCGGGTGAATGACGCGGTGGCCGAGCCGGTGGTCTACATGATCGACCGCTACGTGGTGGGCGGCTTCTACCGCGTGCATGCCGAGCTGGGCATCGACGAAAGCTTGAACGCCCCTGGCGCCAGTTACGTGCCGCTGGCCTTTGCCGAAAGCCACCACCTGCCCAAGCGTGGTGAGAAACCCGGCGCCAGCGCGCCAAACCGGTTTTACATGTACGGCGTGCTGGGCCGGCTGGCCATGCTGGCCGCCAGCTACGAGATGGAGGCCACCGACCCCGAGGCCGAGGTCTACGACTGAGCATGCGACGGCGCTTTTCTCGCGGCAGCGCCGCAAGCGCACAATCTGCGCTTTGAATCCTTTGAGGCGGCGGGCCACCCGTTGCCCTGCGTTGTGAGCAAGGCAAACGCCCCCAAAACCCCGGCCGCCCTGGCCGCGCTAACCCTCGGCGCCCTTGGCGTGGTGTACGGCGACATCGGCACCAGCCCGCTGTATGCGCTCAAAGAGGTATTCCACGGCGGCCACGTGGCCCCCACCGACGCCAACATCCTGGGCGTGCTGTCGCTGATCTTCTGGACGATGACCATCATCGTCTCGGTCAAATACGTCGTGCTGATCCTGCGCGCCGACAACAACGGTGAGGGCGGGCTGATCGCCATGCTGGCGCTGGCCACCATGGCGGTGAAGGACAAGCCTGCGCTGCGCAGTGCGCTGATGACGGTGGGCCTGTTTGGCACGGCGATTTTTTATGGCGACGGCGTCATCACCCCGGCGATATCGGTGTTGTCGGCGGTGGAAGGCCTGGGCGTGGCCGCGCCCAGCCTGAAAGGCGGGGTGATCCCGATCACGCTGGTGGTGCTGGCGGGGCTGTTTGCGGTGCAGCGCTTTGGTACCGGCGGCATCGGCCGGTTTTTTGGGCCGATCACGCTGGTCTGGTTTGTCGTGCTGGTGGCGCTGGGCCTGCCGCACATCCTGGCCAACCCGGCGGTGCTGGTGGCGCTGAACCCGGCCTATGCGGGGGCGTTTTTTGTCGCCAACCCGCTGGTGGCTTTTGTCGGCCTGGGCGCGGTGGTGCTGTGCGTGACCGGCGGCGAGGCGCTGTATGCCGACATGGGCCACTTTGGCAAAAAGCCGATCCGCATTGCCTGGTTCGGCTTTGTCATGCCGGCGCTGGTGGTCAACTATTTTGGCCAGGGCGCGATGCTGCTGGACGATCCGGCGGCCATCGACAACCCGTTTTTCAAGATGGCGCCGGGCTGGGCCCAGTTGCCGCTGGTGTTTCTGGCCACCGCGGCCACGGTGATCGCCTCACAAGCGCTGATCACGGCCGCGTTCTCGGTCACCAAGCAGGCGATCCAGTTGGGCATCCTGCCGCGCATGCAGATTCTCCACACCTCCGTGCGCGACACCGGGCAGATCTACGTGCCGTTTGTCAACTGGGGGCTGTTTGTCTTCATCGTGCTGGCGGTGGGCTTGTTCAAGACGTCCAGCAACCTGGCCTCGGCCTACGGCATTGCGGTGACGCTGGACATGACCATCACCACCGTGATGACCTTCTTCGTCATCCGCTTTGGCTGGAAGTACCCGCTGCTGCCCAGCCTGGCCGCCACCGGGTTTTTCTTCATCATCGACATCACGTTTTTTGCCAGCAACATGCTCAAGCTGATTGCCGGCGGCTGGTTTCCGATCGTCATCGGCATCGGCATGTTCACCTTGATGCTCACCTGGGTGCAGGGCCGCAAGCTGGTGAGCGCCCGGCTGCGCGACGAGGCCATCGACCTGGAGAGTTTTTTGTCGGCGGTGTTCATCAGCCCGCCAAAGAGGGTAGAGGGCACGGCGGTGTTTTTGTCGGCTGAAAAGGGCCTGACGCCGAATGCGCTGATGCACAACCTCAAACACAACAAGGTGCTGCATCTGTTCAACCTGTTTGTTGCGGTCAAGCACCACGAGATCCCCTGGGTGGGCCACGACGAGCGCATCGAGACAGAGGCGCTGGGCCACGATTGCTGGCAGGTGGTGCTGCACTTCGGCTTCAAGGATGATCCCGATGTGCCCGAGGCGCTCAAATTGCTGGAGGGCCAGGGCATCCCGCTGCCCGAGATGGACACCAGCTACTTCTTGAGCCGCGACATCGTGATCCCGACCTTTGGCGATGGCATGCCGATGTGGCGCGAGAAGCTGTTTGCCGGCATGCACCACAACGCGGCGGCGGCGGCTGATTTTTTGAACCTGCCCAGCAACCGGATTGTGGAATTGGGGGCGAAGGTGGAGATTTGAGTGTGGTCGCGGCGCGTTTATAGGGATATATTCTTATTTATACGTTGTTTGATGTATAAATATCTATAAGTTCCTACAACCGAGCCTGCCGTGGACAAAATCAACAATCCGTTTTCACCCGGCGCGGGCTCGCCGCCACCCGAGCTGGCGGGCCGAGACGGCGTGCTTGAACAAGCCCGCGTGCTGTTTGGCCGGGTGCTGGCCAAGCGCCCCGAAAAAAGCCTGCTGCTCACCGGCCTGCGCGGCGTGGGCAAGACCGTGTTGCTCAATGAGATCGAGCGCATGGCCCTGGCGGCGGGCTACCGCTGCATCCTGGTGGAGGCGCATGAGGGCAAAACCTTGTCGGTGCTGCTGGCACCGCATCTGCGCCGCTTGTTGTTTGATCTGGACCGCATTGCCGGTGCCGGTGACAAGGCGCGGCGCGGCCTGGCAGTGCTGAAAAGCTTTGTTGGCGCCATCAAGATCAAGGTCGGTGAGGTGGACATCGGCCTGGACATCGAGCCCGAGCCCGGCGCGGCCGACAGCGGTGACCTGGAGATCGATCTGCCCAGCTTGTTTGTGGCCGTGGCCGAGGCGGCCCAAGAGCGCGGCGTGGCAGTGGCCATCCTGATCGACGAAATCCAGTACTTCAGCGCCACCGAATTGAGCGCGCTGATCATGGCGCTGCACAAGATGCAGCAGCGCCAGTTGCCGCTGGTGCTGGTAGCGGCCGGCTTGCCGATATTGCCGGGGCTGGCCGGCGAGTCGAAGTCGTATGCCGAGCGGCTGTTCAGCTTCCCGGCGGTGGGGCCCTTGCCCGAGGCCGACGCGATCAAGGCCTTGCAAGACCCGGTGCGCCAGGCCGGTGAATCTTTTGAGCCGGCCGCATTGCAAGAGATATTCAGGCTGACCCAGGGCTATCCGTATTTTTTGCAAGAGTGGGGCTACCAGGCATGGAACCACGCGCTGGCCTCGCCCATCAGTTTGCAGGTGGTGCAGCAGACCAGCGCGCTGGTGTCGCAGCGGCTGGACGAGAACTTTTTCCGGGTGCGCTTTGACCGGCTCACGCCGCGAGAAAAAACCTTTCTGCGCGCCATGGCCGAGTTGGGCGCCGGGCCGTACCGCACGGGGGATGTGGCCGATGCGTTGCGCGTCAAGATCACCACGCTGGGGCCGGTGCGGGCCAGCCTGATCAAAAAGGGCATGGTGTACAGCCCATCGCATGGCGATCTGGCGTTTACCGTGCCGCTTTTTGATCGCTTCATGCGGCGCGCCATGCCGGTGTTTGCGCTTTGACCGGCGTATCGCGGGCCGGGGCCGTGCTCAAAAGCCTGCAACGCGGCGCCGCCGCGCTGCGCTCGGACTGGTCGCTGTCGGCGCTGGTGGCCGGCTTTGTGGCGGTGCTGGTGGGCTACACCAGCTCGGTGGCCATCGTCTTCCAGGCGGCGCAGGCGCTGGGCGCCAGCCCGGCCCAGACCGTGTCGTGGATGTGGGCGCTGGGCCTGGCGATGGGCGTCAGCTGCATCGGCTTGTCGCTGCACTACCGGCTGCCGGTGCTCACGGCCTGGTGCACGCCCGGTGCGGCGCTGCTGGCCGCCACCCAGGGCGTGAGCCTGCAAGAGGCCACCGGCGCTTTCATCGTCTGCGCCTTGCTGATTGTTTTGGTGGGCGCCACGGGGTGGTTTGAGCGGGTGATGGACCGGGTGCCGATGGCGGTGGCCGCCGCGTTGCTGGCCGGGGTGTTGACGCGCTTTGGCCTGGACGCCGTGTTGTCGGTGCGCAGCGCGCCCGGCCTGGTGCTGGCGATGGCGGCGGCCTATCTGGTCGGCCGGCGGGCCTGGCCGCGCTATGCCGTGCCCGGTGTGCTGGTCGCCGGCATGGCGGTGGCGGCTTTGCAGGGCCGGCTGCACCTGGGCGGTGTCGATTGGGCCTGGGCCACTCCGGTGTTTGTGCCGCCGCAGTTCAGCCTGGCCAGCACGGTGGGCGTGGCGCTGCCGTTGTTCATCGTCACGATGGCCTCGCAAAACCTGCCCGGCGTGGCGGCGCAGCGGGCGGCGGGTTATGC
>JANMKO010000624.1:0-1990 GCA_031372085.1 Betaproteobacteria bacterium | reverse complement strand
GGGCGGCCACCCGCCAGCACCGCAGGCGCAGCGGCAAACGCCATCTTGCCCACCACCCTGGATGCCACTGGGTCGTCCATGCGCGCCGCGCGGCTGGCCCACAGCACACCCATTGCCGCCTTGCCTTGCTGCAACTGGTTCATCACATCGTCGGTATTGGCGGCCAACGCATTGGGCGTCATCAGCGGCATCAGTGAGCGCATGGCCGCCACGGCCATTACGCCCAAATCGTGATGAAACAAAGGTTTGGCGGTGCCCGGCTCAAAGTACTGCCCACCCAGGCTGGCCAGCACGTTGGTGAACTCGACCGCAATGTCAAAGCCCTTGGCAAAACCCTGGGCCAGCGGGTAAGCCAGGCCGGGCTCACGGGCCTTGAGTGTGGCGGCGGCTTGCAACAGTTGCGCGTAGGTGGTGGGCACGGCAATTTGATGGCGCTCAAACAGGTCTTGCCGGTAAACAAAGTTCTGCGTGTTCTGCATGAAGGCGATGGCCATCACCTGCCCGTCCACCCGCAACAGCATGCGTTCTTCCAGCCGGTAGCGGGCACCAAAGCGCTGCACCAGATCCGTCAGCGGGGCCAGTTGGCTGCGGCTGTACAGATCACTGAAGACGCTGGACGAAACCACAGCCGCATCAAACGGCGACGGCCCGGCCGCTGCAAACGCCCGGTCGGTTTCTTGCCGCGCCTGCGGTGTGATCTTGAAGCGCACCTTCAGCCCCGCATGGCTGCAGGCCTCGGCCACCTGGGCCAGGTGCTGCACCACCGGCAGTGCGTTGCCGATCAGGTTGATCTCGCCTTGGGCGGTGGCCAGGGTATTGGGATGGGCGCTGCCCGCCACCGCAGCGCGGCTGGCCGGCACCACGGCACTGGCCAGGCCTGCTGCCAGCAGGCAGCGCCGATCCAGGCGCATCGCATCGAGCACCGTCATGGCGTCACCCGCAATCGCGCCTGGGTGGCCGCATCAAACAAAAAGCAGCGCGACGCGTCCGTGTCAAACCCCAACGCCTGGCCGATGCTGGCGCGCTGGGCCTTGCCGGCTTTGGCGGTGATGCGCTGCGCACCGGCTTGCAGCGTGATCAGCGTAGCGTCGCCGGTGAGCTCAAACGAGAACACCTGGCCGCTGATCGGTGCGTCGGTTGATGACGCCGATGGCGCCGATGACGCCGACACCGTCAGGTCCTCGGCCCGCGCGCCCAGCACCTCCCCGGCTTTCGTCAACGCGCCAAACCCGGCCAGCCGGATGCCCGGCGCGGTGAAGACGCCACCATCCACCCGGCCCTCGACCAGGTTCATCGGCGGCGAGCCTACAAAGCCCGCCACAAACAGGTTGGCCGGGTCGTTGTAAATAGCCTCGGGCGTGCCGATCTGCTGCACCTCGGCCCGACTCATCACCACCACGCGGTCGGCCAGCGTCATGGCCTCGATCTGGTCATGAGTGACGTAGATCGTGGTCGTGCCCAGCGCATGGTGCAGGTGTTTGAGGTGGGCGCGCATGCTCACCCGCAGCTTGGCGTCGAGGTTGGACAAAGGCTCGTCCATCAAGAACACCGCCGGCGCACGCACGATGGCGCGTGCCAGCGCCACCCGCTGGCGCTGGCCGCCCGACAGCGCTTTGGGCCGGCGCTGCAAATAGTCCATCAGCTCCACCCGGGTGGCGGCCAGGTGCACCGCCCGCTCGATGTCGGCCGCCGCATGGCGGCGCATGCGCAGCGGGAAGGCGATGTTCTCGTACACCGTCAGGTTGGGGTACAGGCCGTAGCTCTGGAAGACCATGGCCACATCACGGTCCTTGGGCTCCAGGTCATTGACGCAGCGCTCGCCTATCCACACCTCCCCCTCGGTCGGGTCGTCCAGCCCGGCCACCATGCGCATGGTGGTGGTCTTGCCGCAGCCCGACGGGCCCAACAGCACCAGAAACTCACCGTCGGCGATGTCGAGTGACATCTGCTTGACGCCCACCGCCGCGCCCCAGCGCTTGACGATGTTTTT
>JANMKO010000620.1:0-1979 GCA_031372085.1 Betaproteobacteria bacterium | reverse complement strand
AGACATCCTTGATGATCGCGGCCTTGTCGATGGCCATGCTCATGGCCTGGCGCACCTCTTTTTTGTCAAACGGCGGCTTTTGAGTGTTGAAGGCCCAGTAGGCGATGTTCAGGCCCGGCGCATTGATCACTTTGAGGGCGGCGTCTTTTTGCATCTCGGGCAAATCGGCCGGGCGCGGCGCGATGACAAAGTGGCATTCGCCGGTCTTGAGCTTGCTGTAGCGGGCGGTGGGGTCGGGGGTGATGGCAAACACCAGGTCATCGACCAGGGCCTTTTCACCCCAGTACGCCGGGTTGGCCTTGAAGCGGATCACCGCGTCTTTTTGGTAGGTGACAAACGAGAACGGCCCGGTGCCCACCGGCTGCTGGTCAAACTGCTCTTTTTTGCCCGCTTTGAGCAAAAAATCAGCGTACTCGGCCGACGCGATGCTGGCGAAATCCATCGCCAGGTTGGCCAGCATCGTGACGTTGGGTTTTTTGAGCGTGATCTTGACGGTCAGCGCGTCCAGCTTCTCGATGCTCAGCAGATCGTCCGGCAGGCCCATGTCGGCAAAGTAGTCGTACTTGCCACCCGAGACTTTGGCGTAGGGGTGGTCGGCCTTCCACTGCCGCTCAAACGAGAACAGCACATCGTCGGCGTTGAAGTCGCGTGTGGGCTTGAAGCCGCCCACGCCCGAATGAAACTTCACCCCCTTGCGCAGCTTGAAGGTGAAGGTCTTGCCGTCGGGTGAGACCGTCCAGCTCTCGGCCAGCGCCGGCTCGACCTGGGTAGACCCCCGGGCAAACTGGGTGAGCTTGTCGTAGATCGGCCGCGCCGCATCAAAGCTGGTGCCGGTGGTGTTGAGCGCCGGGCTGAAGTTCTCGGGTGAGCCCTCTGAGCAGTACACCAGGGTTTTGGCGTGCAGCGCGGGCGCCGCCAGCAGGCCAGCGGTGAAGGCCAGCGACGCCAGTGCGGTGGGCAGCGACGCGGGCCACCGGCACGGCGTGGACCGGCGCAGCGATTGTGGTTGAGCGGGGGTGTGGGGTGACATGGGGCCTCCTTGAAGTGCGCCGATGCTACGGCGGTATTTCGCTCCGCAAGGATCACGCCACCCTGGGACTTTCCTTGAGGGGGCTCTGCGACAATCCGGGGCAACGCTGGTTTCGTGCCCCCGAAACCGGCGTTTTCATTTTCCACGGGGCCATGTCGAGGACCACCATGCTCAAAAACCTCCCGCGCGCCGGCCCGACAGCGCTGTTGTGGGCGGCCGCCGTTGCCGCCCTGTCGCTGGCGCCATCCCCGGTCCAGGCCGCCGCACTGCAAGCCTGTTTTGTCTACGTCAGCCCGGTGGGCCAGGCGGGCTGGACGTACCAGCATGAGCTGGGCCGCCAGGCCTTGGCCGCCTCGCTGGGTGATCTGGTGCGCACCCGCTTTGTTGAGTCGGTGGCCGAGGGGCCGGACAGCGAGCGCGTGCTGCGTGATCTGGCCAGCCAGGGCTGCAACCTGATTTTTGCCACCAGCTTTGGCTATCTTGAGCCGGCGCTGCGCGTGGCGGCTGACTATCCGCAAGTGCGCTTCGAGCATGCCGGCGGCTACAAGACCGCGCCCAACCTGGGCACCTACAACGCCCGCTACTACGAGGCCCGCTGGCTGGCCGGCTGGCTGGCCGGCCAGCACAGCAAAACAGGGGTGGCGGGCTATGTGGCCGGGTTTCCGGTGCCCGAGGTGGTGCAGGGCATCAACGCCTTCACGCTGGGCATGCGGGCGGCCAATGCGAAGGCGCAGGTCAAGCTGGTGTGGCTGAACGCCTGGTTCGACCCCTCGCGAGAGCGCGACGCCGCGCTGACGCTGATCAACCAGGGCGCCGACGTGCTGACCAACCACAGTGGATCGACCGCCGTGGCCCAGGTGGCCGAGGAAAAAGGCGTGGCGCTGCTGGCCTACCAGAGCGACATGGCGCGCTTTGCCCCCACCGCCCAGCTGGCGGCGGTAACCCACCA
>JANMKO010000600.1:0-3913 GCA_031372085.1 Betaproteobacteria bacterium | reverse complement strand
TAGGTGATCGTCCAGGTCAGCAGGTTGGTGGCCGAGTTCAGGCTGGCGTCTACGCTGCCGGTGGCCGGGCCCATCACCGCCGGCACCTCGCTGGCGCCCGACAAACTGGCGGTCATCGGTTTGGCGATGGGCGACATCGGCTGCATGCCGCAAGCGCCCAACCACAAGGCGCCGGCCAGCGCGCTGGCCAACAGGGTGGCGCGACGGCCGCCAGAGACGGGGTTTTGCGGATGGGTCATGGCAGATCCTGTGGGTTGAAAACGGGTTGATGAAGGCGGCAACGCCTTCAAAACATCATGCGCGCCAGCCCGCTGGCAAACCGTGCGTTGGCGCACACACGGCGGGGGGCGGAGGGCGGCAGGGCGCACCGGGCCGGGCGTCGCTGGTCAAAAGCCGCAAAATCGCCCCCGCCATGATGATGCAAAGCCAAGACCTGCGGTTGCATGCGCGCCCCGCCCGCCCGCGCTGGCCGTGGCGTGGATGGTGGTACGGGCGGAGGGACGGGCGGTGGGACGGGCCGTGCGTTGGGCCGTGCGGCGCGTTGCGCCGGGCGCTGGCCGGCGCGGGGCTGGCCGGGCTGCTGTTGACGGCCTGCGGCAGCCACCCGCCGCGCCCGGTGGCCAGCTTGCCCTGGCCTGCAACCACCCCAGCCACCCCCACCGCCCCCACCAGCCCCACCACCCCCACCACCCCGGCCACCCCGGCCGACCCGGACCGCGACGGCCCCGGCGCCCAGCCACCGCCTGATCTGCACCAGGTGCCCGATGCCCAGCCGCAATGGGAGACGGTGCGACCCGGTGGGCCGAACAAGCCGTATGCCGTGCTGGGCCAGGCTTACACCCCGCTGGCCGGCGACCCGCCGTTGCTGGAGCGCGGGTTGGCGTCGTGGTACGGCCGCAAGTTTCACGGCCGGGGCACGGCCAATGGTGAGACCTACAACATGTACGCGATGACGGCCGCGCACAGGACCATGCCGCTGCCCAGCTATGCCCGGGTGCGCAACCCGGCCAACGGGCGTGAGGTGGTGGTGCGTGTCAATGACCGGGGGCCGTTCCACAGCCAGCGGGTGATCGACCTGAGCTACACCGCCGCGCTGCGGCTGGGCGTGCTGGGCGGGGTGGCGCCGGTGGAGATCGAGCGCATCACTTACGAGGCCATCCGCACCGGCGCCTGGCGCGCGCCCGCCAGCCCTGGCGACGCCGGTGCGGCGCCGCTGGCCGTTGCCACCACCACGCTGCTGCTGCCCGAGACCGCCGGCTGGCTGGCCGACGATGCGATTGCCGAGATCGGCCGCCGCACAGCAGATCGCACGCCAGACCGCACAGCAGACCGCACAACGGATCGCACGCCAGATCGAACAACAGACCGCACGCCAGATCGCAAACCCGACCCGCTGCCGCCCGAGACCACTGCCCCGGCACGCGCCGCTGCCAAGGCTGCGCCCGGCTTCTGGCTGCAACTGGGCGCGTTTGCGCAGCGCGACGGCGCGGTGGGCTTTGCCCAGCGGGTGGCGCAGCAAGCCGGCTGGCTGGCGCCGCTGCTGGCGATCTTCAATGAGCGCAACCTGCACCGGCTGCAGGCCGGGCCCTATGCCAGCCGGGCCGATGCCAGCAGTGCGGCCGATCGTGTGCGTGAGGCGATCAGCCTGGTACCGGCCATTGTTGAGCGGCGCTGATGCCCGCCACGCAAGCGACCGCCATCAAACCAGCGCAATCACATCAGCGCCATCAAACCAGCGCCATCAAACCAGCGCCATCACACCAGCGCCTGCTGCACCGCCAGAAAATGGCAGGTGCTGCCGGTGATGACAAACAGGTGCCACACCAGGTGGCTGTACGGCATGCGCCGGTCGAGCAAAAAAAACAGGCTGCCCAGTGAATAAGCCACACCGCCAGCCACCAGCAGTTTGAGGCCCAGCGGCGGCAGGCTGGCCAGCATCGGCTGCGCCACCACCACCACCATCCAGCCAAACGCCAGGTACAGCGCGGTCGAGAACACCGGATGGCGCAGCCGGTCTGACAGCTTGAGCAGCACACCCGCCAGCGCGATGCCCCACACCGCCGCCAGCATGCTCCAGCCCTCACCGCGCTGCATCTGGCCCAGCGCAAACGGCGTGTAGCTGCCGGCGATGAAGACAAAGATCACCGCGTGGTCACATTTGCGCAGCACCCGCTTGGCCGCGCCCACCGGCAGCGCGTGGTAGACGGCCGACACCAGGTACATCAGCACCATGGTGGTGATGAAGACGGTGACGCCCAGGTGGCGTATCGGGTGGCGCGCGGCGTCCACCTGCTCGGCCAGCACCGGCATCGACGCCAGCGCCAGCAAGCAGCCCAGGCCGTGGCTGGCGGCATTGGCCAGCTCCTCACGCACCGTCTGGCTGAACGGCGGATCGCTGATGTGCAACGGGGTCAAGCGGCGCCCTCCTGGGTTGGTGCGCAGCGTCAAAAGGCAGCGCGATGGGTCAGTGGTTTATCGGCCAATCCCGGCCGGGGTGAAACCCCAAATCTGCTGACGTTCTGCAAGCGCATGCCTTTGTGCGGTAGCACACAGACTCGATGCCCGGCGTTGGGATACTGCCGGCCTTTGGCGCCAATACGCCCGCCCCCATCCGACCCTGGAGCCCACCGATGGCCCTGCCAGCCTCAACCGTTGCCCAGCCCCCGGCGCTGGCTGCCGCCCGCCGCGCCGGCCAACCCGCCGGCCCCACCGGCACAGCCGGCACAGCCGGCCCCACCGGCGCCACCGCCCCGCCGGCCGGCGCCCCGCGCAGTGCCTGGCAAGCCGCCTACGCCGCGGTGCGCCAGCACTCACAGCGGCTGGCGGCCGGCCTGAGCGCCGAAGACCAGGCCCTGCAATCGATGGCCGATGCCAGCCCCACCAAATGGCATCTGGCCCACACCACCTGGTTTTTCGAGACGCTGGTGTTGCAGGCCCACGCGCCCGGCTACCAGCCCGTGGATGCGCGCTGGGCGCCGCTGTTCAACTCGTATTACGAGTCACTTGGGCCGCGCCACCCGCGGCCCCAGCGCGGCCTGCTCAGCCGGCCGTCGCTGGCCGAGGTGGGGCGGTACCGGCAGCAGGTGGACGCAGCGATGCAGCGCTTCATCGGCAGCGCCAGCGTCGATGGGTGGGCCGCTGCCAGCGGTGCGCTGCGACTGGGCCTGCACCATGAGCAGCAGCACCAGGAGTTGCTGCTGACCGACATCCTGCATGCCTTCTCGCTGAACCCGCTGCGCCCGGCGTATGCCGCTGCGCCGCCGCCGTGGGCGGCCCGCCCATCGCCGGCGATGGCCACCACCAACGCCATCACCAGTGTCACCACCAACGCCGCCACCAACGCCGCCACCAACGCCGACCCCTCACCCTGGCTGGCCTTCGACGGCGGCCCGGTGCCGGTGGGCCATGCCGGCACCGCCAGCGCCGGTTTTGCGTTTGACAACGAGCAGCCTCGCCACACCGTCTGGCTGGCACCGTTTGCGCTGGCGCGCCGGCTGGTGAGCAACGCCGACTACGCCGGTTTCATCGCCGACGGCGGTTACCGGCAGCCCGCGCTGTGGCTGTCGGACGGCTGGGCGCAGGTGCAGGCGCAGGGCTGGCAGGCGCCGGCCGGCTGGTTGGCGCTGGCCGCCGACGGCAGTGCGCGCGACGGTTTTGAGCAGTTCACGCTGCACGGTGTGCTGCCGCTAGACCCGGCCGCGCCGGTGTGCCAGCTCAGCGGCTACGAGGCGGCGGCGTTTGCCGCCTGGGCCGGCGCCCGCCTGCCCACCGAGTTTGAGTGGGAGCATGCCGCCGACACCTGGCTGGCGCCGGCCTGGCACGGCCATGGCGATGGCGATGGCGATGGCGGCGTGCATGGCACGGCCCCGGCGCCCGCGCTGCTGCCGATGGCCGACGCGGGCCCGGCCGATGG
>JANMKO010000587.1:0-3096 GCA_031372085.1 Betaproteobacteria bacterium | reverse complement strand
TTTTTGCGCGTCCATCACCTGCTGGGGCGTGAACGGGATTTTCATGCGCAGGATCTTGGCCGAGTTGAACAGCCGCTCGGTGTGCTCTTGCAGCCGGAAGATGGCTGTGCCGTTGGCGGTGTTGTAGGCCCGCACGCCCTCGAAGGCGCCGCAGCCGTAGTGCAGCGTGTGGGTCAGCACGTGGATCTTGGCGTCGCGCCACTCCACCATCTGCCCGTCCATCCAGATCTTGCCGTCGCGGTCGGACATGGACATGGGGTGAGTCTCCTTCGGGGCTGGGTGGGGTGGGTTGGCCGGCGATTTTAGGCGCCGGGGGTGGTGGCGGGTGGGTTGCTGGGGTCGGTGGCCGACGGCCCACCGGCGGGGGGCGGGTTGTCGGATGCCGGCCGGCCGAGCGTCCAGTCGCGCACCCGGCCGGCCTGCAGCACCACCGTCACGCTGGCGCCAGAGGCATCACGCCAGCGCCAGGTTTCGGGTTCGCCAGGTTGCCGCTGGCCCAGGCTGCGGGTGATCTGGATCACATCGAGCAGGCGCAGGCCCTTGCCCAGGCGGGCATGCAGCATCACCGCACTGGCCACCGTGCCCACCGGCCTGGCGCTGGCCGCGCGCATCGCCCGCATCACCTGGCTGGCTTGCAGCAGCAGCCAGAACACCGCCCCCGAGCCCGCCACCGCCACGCCGCGCCAACCCCAGAAGGCATAGCCCAGGGCCACCGCAAGCACCGCCAGGGCCCAGCCGAGTTTTGCGTTCATGGTTTGGCGTGATCAGGAGGTGTCTTGGCGTCTTGCCGGGCGGTGGCGTCGGGCTCAAAGCCCGCGCACCACCTCGATGGCTTCTTCGATGCGCTCCACCGCATGCACCGTCAACCCTTCGATGGGTTTCTTGGGCGCATTGGCCTTGGGCACCACGGCGATCGAGAAACCCAGCTTGGCGGCCTCGCGCAGCCGCTCTTGGCCACGCGGTGCGGGCCGCACCTCTCCGGCCAGGCCGACCTCACCAAAGGCAAAAAAGCCGCTCGGCAGCGCCTTGCCACGCAAGCTGCCCTGGATGGCCAGCAGCACCGCCAGGTCGGCCGCCGGCTCCGTGATGCGCAGCCCGCCCACGGCATTGACAAACACATCCTGGTCGGCGCTGTCCACCCCGGCATGGCGGTGCAGCACGGCCAGCAGCAAGGCCAGCCGGTCGCGGTCCAGCCCCACGCTCAGCCGGCGCGGTGATGGCCCGCCGCTGTCCACCAGCGCTTGAATCTCGACCAGCAGCGGACGGTTGCCCTCCAGCGTGACCAGCACACACGTGCCCGGCACCGGTGCGCCGTGGGTGGACAAAAATATCGCGCTCGGGTTGCTCACGCCCTTCAGCCCGCGCTCGGTCATCGCAAACACGCCAATCTCATTGACCGCGCCAAAGCGGTTCTTGATCGCCCGCACCAGCCGAAAGCTGCTGTGCGTGTCGCCCTCGAAGTACAGCACCGTGTCGACGATGTGCTCCAGCACCCGGGGCCCGGCCAGCGCGCCCTCTTTGGTCACATGGCCCACCAGCACGATGGCGCAGCCGCTGGCTTTGGCCGTGCGGGTGAGCTGGGCGGCGCACTCACGCACCTGCGCCACCGAGCCCGGCGCGCTGGTGAGCTGGTCGGAATACACCGTCTGGATCGAATCGATGACGCAAAACGCGGGCTGCTCGCTGGCCAGCGCGGTCTGGATTTTCTCCAGCTGGATTTTGGCCATCACCCGCAGGTGGGCACCGCTCAAGCCCAGCCGGCGCGCCCGCAGCGCCACTTGCGCCACCGATTCTTCGCCGGTGACATACAGCACTTTGACCTGGCTGGACAGCGTCTCGGCGGCTTGCAGCAGCAAGGTGCTTTTGCCGATGCCGGGGTCACCGCCGATCAGCACCACGCCGCCCTCGACGATGCCCCCGCCCAGCACCCGGTCCAGCTCGGGTTGGCCGGTGGGGGTGCGGTCGACATCGGCGGCTTGCACCTCGGCCAGCGTGACCACCGGCTGCACCCGGGCCAGCGATTGGTAGCGGTGGCGGGCGCCGCCGGGTGGCTCGGCAATGGTTTCTTCCAGCGTGTTCCACTCATTGCAGTGCGGGCATTTGCCCAGCCATTTGGGGTGGGTGCCGCCGCAGGCGCTGCAGGTGTACTGGGTTTTGGGGGGCTTGCTGACAGTGCTCACCAGCGCACTTTAGCCGGCCGGGTTTGGAGATCGGCGCTCAGGCCAGTGCCACCGGCACCCGCTGCGCCAGCGCGCACATCAGCTCATAGCCAATGGTGCCGGCGGCCTGCGCCACCTCGTCGATGGGCAAGACCGCGCCGCTGCCGTGCGGGCCATGGCCCCACAGCGTGACCTCGCTGCCGATCTGCGCGGTGGGCACTGGCGTCAAATCCACCGCCAGCATGTCCATCGACACGCGGCCCACCGTCGTGCAGCGCACGCCGCGCACCAGCACCGGCGTGCCGGTGGCGCAGTGGCGTGGGTAGCCGTCGGCATAACCGCAGGCGACGATGCCGATGCGCAGCGGGCCAGCGGCGCTGAACTGGCTGCCGTAGCCCACGCTGTCACCGGCTTGCAGGGTTTGCTCGGCGATCAGCCGCGAGCGCAGCGTCATTGCCGGCCGCAAACCCCAGTGGTCAATGCCATGCACCGGATGGTCAGGCGCGCTGCCGTACAGCAGGATGCCGGCGCGCACCCAGTCGCTGGCCAGGCCGGGGTGGCGCAGCACGGCCGCGCTGTTGCTCAGGCTGCGCTCACCCGGCAGATCGTGCGTGGCGGCGTCAAACGCCGCCACCTGGTGGGCCAGGCCGCGTGGGCCGTCGGCATCGGAGAAATGCGTCATCAGCGAGACCTCGCCTGCCTGCGGCAGCGCATTCAGCCGGGCCCAGGCGCTGCGCAGCGCGGTGGCCGGGAAGCCCAGCCGGTTCATGCCGCTGTTCATCTTCAAGAACACCCGGTGTGGCTGTTGGGTCTTGTGGCGGGCCAGCCAGTCGATCTGCTGCGTGTTGTGCACCACATGCCACAGGTTGAGGCGCGAGCACAGCTCCAGGTCACGCGGCTCAAACACCCCCTCCAGCAGCAGGATGGGGCCGCGCCA
>JANMKO010000583.1:0-2681 GCA_031372085.1 Betaproteobacteria bacterium | reverse complement strand
GAAAACTACGCCCGCGAGGTGATGCAACTGCTGTCCATCGGCCTGTGGCAGCTCAATGACGACGGCACGCGCAAAAAAGACGCCAACGGCCAGGACATGCCCAGCTACGGCCAGGCCGATGTGATGGGCCTGGCGCGGGTGTTCACCGGCTGGAGCTGGCGCTGCCGCGACACGTCTGAAGAATGCTGGCAAGGCTGGGTGGACAACGACGGCTTCAAATCGGCGCTGCAAAACTACCCGCAATACCATTCCACCAGCGAGAAGCGCTTTCTCGGCACGGTGGTGCCGGCCGGCACCCCGGGCCCGCAGACGCTGAAGATCGCCATCGACGCGCTGTTCAACCACCCCAATGTGGGGCCGTTCATCGCCGGCCAGTTGATCAAGCGCTTTGTCACCAGCAACCCCAGCCCGGCCTATGTGGCGCGGGTGGCGCGGGCCTTCAACAACAACGGCGCGGGCGTGCGCGGTGACATGAAGGCGGTGCTGCGCGCCGTGCTGCTGAACCCGGATTTGCGCGGCGGCCCCACCGGCACCGACGTGCAATCGGGCAAGCTGCGTGAGCCGCTGGTGCGCTTTGGCCACTGGCTGCGCGCCTTTGATGCCAAGGCTGCGTCGGGCTACTACCGCATCTGGAACCTGGAGGACAACGTCTACAGCCTGGGCCAGAACCCGCTGCGTGCGCCCAGCGTCTTCAACTGGTTCCGGCCCGGCTATGCCCCGCCGGGTGAGATCTTGCGGCGCGGCCTGGTGGCGCCAGAGTTCCAGATCACCCACGAGACCACCGTCACCGGCTATGCCAACTTCATGGTCTACACGGTGGAGGCCGGTTACGCCTACGGCGCCGACAACATCCGCGCTGGCTACGCCGCCGAGCTGGCGCTGGCCGGCCAGCCGACAGCGCTGCTTGACCGGCTGAGCCTGCTGCTGACGGCAGGCAGCATGGGCGCGGCCACGCGCAACACCATCCTCACCGCCGTCAACGCCATCCCCGCTGCCGACGCCCTGCGGCGGGTGCACACGGCGGTGGCGCTGACGCTGCTGTCGCCTGAATTCATCATCCAGAAGTAAGAGGCCGACCATGAGCACTGTGTTGATGCATGCCGGGCGCCGGCAATTCTTGCACCGGGCGGCCGCGCTGTCGGCCGCCGCCGGCACGCCGTTTCTGGGCAATCTGCTGGCCGTGGGCGGCGCGGCGGCGCAATCGGTTCAACCGGCGGGCGATTACCGGGCGCTGGTGTGCGTGTTTCTGGCCGGCGGCAATGACCAGTCCAACACGGTGGTGCCGGTGTCGCCATCGGCGTATGCGGCTTACCAGGCCGCGCGGCCGTCATTGGCGCTGCCGCCCAGCCAGTTGCTGCCGATCAGCCCGCTGGCGCACAACGGCCCGGCGCTGGCACTCAACGGCGCGCTGTCGGCGCTCAAGCCGCTGTTTGACCAGCAGCGTGTGGCGCTGGTGGCCAATGTGGGCACGCTGGTGGCGCCGTTGACCCTGGCGCAGTGGAACAACGGTGTGCCCACCCAGCCGGTGCCGTACCAGTTGTTCTCGCACGCTGATCAGCAAGGCGCCTGGCAAACCGGCCTGCCAGACCGGCCTTCATCCACCGGCTGGCTGGGCCGGGTGGGGGATTTGTTGGCGCCCACCTTCAACGCCGGCAGCGGCTTGTCGGTGGCCATGTCGCTGGCCGGCAACAACATGATGGTGGCCGGTGACAGCACGGTGCAGTACCAGCTGACCACCGACGGCGCAGTGCGGGTCTGGGCACTGAATGATCTGTACGGCTCGGCGGCCGGTGGCACGGCGCTGCGCCGGCTGATGAGCGATCCGCGGGCGCACCTGTTTGAGAGTGAGCTGACGCGGGTCTCAGCCCGGGCCATCAACACCGAGGGCCTGGTGAGTGCGGCGCTGGCGGGGGTCAACCTGGCCAGCCCTTTCCCGGCCACCGGGCTGGGCGCGCAACTGGCCATGGTGGCGCGCATGGTGGGCGCGCGCGGCGCGCTGGCGCAACGCCGGCAGATCTTTTTTGTGCAGGCCGGCGGTTATGACTTTCATGACGACTTGCTGGCTGACCAAGGCGCCCGGCTGCGTGAGCTGGGTGACGCGATGGCCGCCTTCTACCGGGCCACTGCCGCTCTCGGCGTGGCCGGCAATGTGACCACCTTCACCGCGTCTGATTTTGGCCGGGCCCTGCAGCACAACGGCCGCGGCTCAGACCACGGCTGGGGCAGCCACCACTTTGTGCTGGGCGGCGCGGTGCTGGGCCGGCGGGTTTATGGTCAATTTCCCACCGTGGCGCTGGGCGGGCCCGAGGACGCCGGCCAGGGCCGGTTGATCCCCGGCGTGGCGGTGGACGAGTACACCGCCACGCTGGCGCGCTGGTTTGGTGTGCCCGACAGCCTGCTGTCCACGGTGCTGCCCAACATCGGCCGCTTTGCGCGGCGCAACCTGGGGTTCATGGGTTGAGGGGCTGATGGGCTGGTGGGTTGATGGGGGCCAAACCCGTCATGTCCGGTTGCGAGGCCGTGGCCACCGGGTGACCGGATGCCTGTGTGTCCTCCGGCGCTGTCCTTCGGCCACCGCCTCCCCCTTTACCTCCGGCATCCGGTTACCCGGCGCCCTCGTCCCAGAATCAGCGTTGGCGGCTGCGGCCTTGAAAACCATCCGACGCCACGGTGCCAATGGA
>JANMKO010000550.1:0-1945 GCA_031372085.1 Betaproteobacteria bacterium | reverse complement strand
ACGCTGTGCAGGGTGGCCGCATCCCGCAGGCGAAACGGCCCGCCCGACGCGGTGAGCACGATGTGGTCGATGCGCTGGGCCCAGGCGCTGCGTTCTTCGGGCAGGCACTGAAAGATGGCCGAATGCTCGCTGACGATCGGCAGCAGCAGCGCACCGCCCTGCTGCACTGCGGCCATGAACAGCCGGCCACCCACCACCAGCGCCTCTTTGTTGGCCAGCATCAGCCGCTTGCCGGCGCGCGCCGCCGCAATGCAGGGGGCCAGGCCAGCGGCGCCGACGATGGCAGCCATCACGCTGTGCACCGCCGGATGCGCCGCCACATCGCACAGCGCCTGCGCGCCGTGCAGTACCTCGGTGCGGGGGCTGGTGGCCGCCAGATCGGCCGCCAGCACGGCCGCCTGGGCGGCCGTGGCCACCACCGCCACGGCGGGCTGCCAGCGCTGGCACAGCGCGGCCAGATCGGCGATGCGGTGCTGGGCGGTGAGGGCAAACACCTGGTAGCGATCCGGGTGCAGCGCGATCACGTCCAGCGTGCTGCCGCCCACCGAGCCGGTGGCGCCGAGGATGCACACACGTTGAACCATGGCAGGCGCTTTCAGGGCGGTGTTCACAAGCTGATCAAGGCGAGTGCGGCCGGCAGCACCGGCAGCAGTGCGTCCACCCGGTCAAGCACGCCGCCGTGGCCGGGCAGCAGCGCACTCGAATCCTTGGCGCCGGCCGCCCGCTTGACGAGTGACTCAAACAGGTCACCCATCACGCTGAGCGCGGTGAGCAGCAAGGCCGCCAGCACCAATCCGGCGCCGCCCAGCCGCTGGCGCAGCAGCAAAAACAGGCTGGGTGAATCAAAGCTGACGTGGGCGTCCAGCCACAGCCAGCCCAGGGCCAGCAACAGCACACCGGCCACGCCGCCGGCCACGCCCTCCCAGCTTTTGCCGGGGCTGATGGTGGGCGCCAGCTTGCGCCGGCCAAAGGCGCGGCCGGCAAAGTAGGCCGAGATATCGGCCGCCCACACCACGCACATCACCGACAGCAAAAAGTTGATGCCGATCGTGCGCGCCTGGGCCAGCGCCAGCCAGGCCAGCCACAGCCCCGCCAGGCCCAGCGGCCAGCGCAGCCAGGGCGGCAAGCGGGCCCAGCCCGCCGGGCCCCGGTGCAATGCCAGCGCGCCGCCCAGCAGCCAGGTGGCAGCGCCCAGCCACCACAGGCCGGCCGACTGGCCCACCTGCGCCAGGTGCATCAGGCTGAAGCCACACAGCACGGCCAGCAGCCCGCCCGACAGCCAAGCCAGCACCGGTGTGGCGATGCCGTTCAACCGGGCCCACTCCCAGCCGGCGGCGCTGATCAGCAGCAGTGTGAACACCGCAAACGGCAGCGGGCTGCGGGCCAGCAAGGCCGGCAGCAGCAAGGCCATCAGCACCAGGGCGGTGATCACTCGCTGGCGCAGCATCGGGCGTCAGCCAGTGGCCGATTTGCTGGCCGGTTTGCTGGCCGAGTTGGCGGCCGGTTTGCTGGCCGAATTGGCCGCCGACAAGCTGGCCGATGCCGGCGCCGTCGGCTCAACATGGGCCAAGGCCGTCAATGGCGCCACTGCGCCAAAGCGCCGCTCACGGCCGGCGTAAGCGGCCAGTGCCGAATCCAGCGCCGCCACATCAAAATCAGGCCACAGGCAATCGGTGAACACCAACTCAGAATAGGCCACCTGCCAAATCAAAAAGTTGCTGATGCGCACCTCTCCGCCGGTGCGGATGAACAAATCGGGGTCGGGCGCATGGCGCATCGCCATGTAGCCAGACAGCGCGGCCTCGGTGATCTGCTCGGGCTTCAGGCCGGCGGCCACCGCCTGGCGGCAGGCCTGCACCACGTCCCAGCGGCCACCGTAGTTGAAGGCCACCGACAAGGTGATGCGGGTGTTGTGCCGGGTGGCCTGCTCGGCCTCGATCCAGGC
>JANMKO010000528.1:0-5098 GCA_031372085.1 Betaproteobacteria bacterium | reverse complement strand
GCGAACTCGCTCCATTTGTTGCCGTTGTAGTAGCGGTCGCCCACCCCGATGTGGCCCAGGCCGTCGATTTGGGTACCGATGCCTGTCCAGCAGTTCAGGATGTCGTCGTTGTACGTGGTGTGGGTGTGGCCCAGCCCCTCGGACGATCCCACCTGGCCCGGTTGCACGATGTAGATCGAGCAGGTGCGCGGCGGGTAGGCCGGCGTGGTGGTGTTGACAGTGATGCCCAGCGAATAGGTCTTGCCGGTCTTCACCAGCTTGGCCGCCGCCAGCGCCAGCGCCGGTGTCAGGTAGTTGGCCGAGCCGATTTCGTCTTTCGGCCCCCATTTGCTTTTCTGCCAGTCGGCGGTCTGGGCGCCTGCCACAAGACTTACCGCCAGTGCGGCGGCGCCAAGCACACTCTTTTGAATCCGGTTCATGGTGATCTCCTCGGGTGGGTGGGATGGAGGCCCGGCGCGCGGCCGGGCCGGTGAAACACAGGATGCCGGTGCGTCATGCGGCTTTTCATGCGGCAGTGGGCAGCAAGTTGGCGCCGCGCTCGATGGCAAATTCGGCGTCCACCAGCTTGCGGGAATGGTTCAGGTCGCTTTGCGCGATCAACACCGAGACGGCGCTGCCCTTGAGCCCGGCAATCACCTCGGCCAGGCGTTTTGACAGGGCCGGCGCCACGCCTTCAAACGGCTCGTCCAGCAGCAGCAGCCGGGTGCCCACCGCCAACGCCCGGGCCAGCGCCACCAGCTTTTGCTGGCCGCCCGACAGCAGCAGTGCGCGCCGCTCCCGCATGTCCAGCAGCTCGGGCAGCACCTGGTAGACCAGTGCCAGCCGGCCGGCGGGCTGCAAGGTTTTGTGCACCCACACGGGGACGAGGATGTTTTCTTCCACCGTCAGCTCGGGCACCAGGCCGCGGTCTTCGGGCATGTAGCCAATGCCCATGGCGGCGCGGGCATGGCGTGGCAGCTGGGCCAAATCTTGGCCGTCGAAGTGGATCGTGCCCTGGCTGGGCGGCAAATGGCCCATCACCGAGCGCAGCAGAGTGGTCTTGCCAGCGCCGTTGCGGCCGATCAGGCCCACCATCGTGCCGTCGGCCACCGTCAGCGACAGGCCACGCAGCGCCACCACCGAGCCGATGGCCACGTGCAGCTGGTCGATCTTCAACATACCGGGGCTCCGCTCAGGCTGGTCATGGCGCCTCCTGCAGCAGTTCACCCGTCACATAGCGGCGCACATCGTCGGTGGCCAGCGCGATGTCGGGTGTGTCGTCGGCAATGATGCGGCCGGCATAAAACGCCACCACCCGGCTGGCATGGCGTTGCACGATGTCCATGTCGTGCTCGACAAACAGCACGGTGGTCTGCGCCTCCTGGCCCAGCGCGGCCATGATGGTGGCCATCATCGGGAATTTTTCTTCGGCCGACACCCCGCTGGTGGGCTCGTCGAGCAACAGCAGCTTGGGCCGGGCGGTGAGTGCCATCGCGATGTCCAGCAGTTTGCGCACGCCGCCCGGCAGCTCAGCCACCCGGCGGGTGCGGTGCTCGGCCAGGTTGAAGCGGGCCAGCAGCAGCTCGGCCCGCTCGATGGCCTCGGGCCGGCGCGCCGGCTGCCAGAAGCTCAAGGCCTGGTCATGGCAGGCATTGGCCACCAGCATGTTGTCCAGCACGGTGAGATCACCGTAGAGCTGCGGAATCTGGAAGGAGCGGGCCACGCCCAGCCGGGTGATGGCGCGGGGCTCCAGCGGGGTGATGTCCAGGCCATCGAGTGTGATGCGGCCCTGGTCGGGCTTCAGGTAGCCGGTGATCATGTTGACGAAGGTGGTCTTGCCGGCGCCGTTGCTGCCGATCAGGCTGACCCGCTCACCGGCGCTGATGCCGATGTGGATATTGGACGCGGCCACCACCGCGCCAAAGCGCTTCTCCAGCCCGTCGGCTTGCAGCAGAAAGCTCATCGGGTGGCCCCGCGCATCCACAGTGAGCCGATGCCCTTGGGCAAAAACCGGATCACAAACAGCAAGAACAAGCCCAGCGCCAATTGCCAGGTGTTGGGAAAGTAGGCGCTGGAAAACGACCGCACCACCTCCAGCACCGTACTGGCCACAAACACCGCCGCCACGCTTTGCCAGCCGGCCAGGATGGCGACAAAGACAAACTCACCCGAGGTTGTCCAGAAGCTGAAGTTGGGCTCGATATGGCCCAGCGACATGACGGCCAGCGCGCCGCCCAGCCCGCCGCAAAACGCCGCCAGGATGAAGTTGATCGTCATCGCCTGGCGCACCGAGCCGCCCAGGTACTCCACCCGCAGCTCGTTCTCGCGCACCGCCAGCGTCACCAGGCCGCGGGTGGAATCAAAGTAGATGCGGGCCAGCAGCGCCATCACCGTGGCCAGCACGATGGTCAGCACATACAGGATGTAGCCCACCCGGGCATCGGGCAGCGCCTGGCCCAACAGCGTGGGCCGGCCGAGGTTGAAGCCGTCCGAGCCGCCGAGCACGCTGAGCTTCATCAGCAGCCCGTACGTCACCATCGACAGCGCCAGTGTGAGCATGGCAAAAAAGATGCCCCGATAGCGTGACAGCAGCGGTGCAAACGGCGCCGTCAGCAGCGTGGCCATCACCCCGCCGGCCAAGGCCAGGCCCAGCGCGTCGGTAAAGCCAAGCTGGTTGAACAGCAGCGCGGCGGTGTAGCCACCAATCGCCAGCACCATGCCCTGGCCAAACGGCACCACCCCGCCGCGCATCAGCCCGACGATGCCGAGTGAGACCAGGCCGTTGGCCGCGGCCATCGTCAGCAGAAACGTCAGCCATTTGGGCATCACCAGGCCGGCCAGCGCCAGCGCGGCGCAGGCGGCGATGCCCAGCAGCACGGTGCGGCCGTGGCCGACCGGTGCATTGCGCAGCGAACGCCGCGGATCCGGCTCCGCCGGGCCGCTGGCGTTGCCCCCTGGGGGGAGACGACCGAAGGTCGTCTCGGGGGGGGTCATGTCCGCCGGGCCGCTGGCGCTGCCCTCTGCGGGGAGGCGACCGAAGGGGGTGTCGGGTGGGGTCATATCTTTCGGGCCTGGATGCGCTGGAACAGCCCTTCGGGCCTGAACATCAGCACGATGGCCATCACCACATAGACCGAAAACAGCTCGGCCACTGGCGCCAGGTGCACCGCAAAAGAGCGCGCCAGGCCGACGATCAGCGCGCCCACCGCAGCGCCCTCGATGCTGCCCAGGCCGCCGATGATGACCACCGCAAACGACACGATGATCACGCCGACGGAAACCCCCGGCTGCACCGAGATCATCGGCGCGGTAAACGCCCCGCCGAGTGCGGCCAGAAAGATGCCCACGCTGAAGGCCAGCATGTACACCCGCGAGACATTGACGCCCATGCTGGCGGCAATCTCGGCGCTGTGGATCACCGCCAGCACGATCTTGCCCTGGCGGGTGCGGTTCAAGCCCCACCACACCGCCAGGCCGACGACCACCGCCAGCCCGACCAGCGCAAAGTCATAACCCACATAACTTTGCACGCCGATGTCGATGTTGCCGAACAGGCTGTACGGCTCAGAGACGAAATACGGGTTTGCGCCCCAGATCAACTTGGTCACGTCTTCCATGATCAAAAACATCGCGTAAGTCACCAGCACCAGCAGCACCTCGTCGCGGCCGTAGAAGAAGCGCAGCAAGCCGCGCTCGGTGAGCGGCGCCACGATGGCCGCCACCGCCACCGCCGCCAGCAGCATGGCCACCAGCGACAGCCCGGGTGCCCATTTCATGCTGACGCCCCAGCCAACAAAGCTGGCGGCGGCGTAGGCGCCCAGGGCATAAAAGCTGCCGTGCGCGATGTTCAAGATCTTGAGCACGCCAAACACCAGCGTCAGGCCCAGGGCCACGATGAACAGCCAGGAGGCGTAGGTGACGCCGTCGATCAGGATGGTGAGCAATCCAGCCATGGGGCGGCTTCCTAAAAGGAGAGGGGGGTCTGACGCCGGCGTGCGCCGGCGTCAATCAAGTGGACGCCGCGGAACCGGCTTTGCCGGGCCGCTGGCGGCGCCCCCTTGGGGGGAGGCGGCCGCCAGGCCGCTTCGGGGGGGTGTCAGGGACATCCCTTGGCGCCCGGGAAGCCGGCCTTGATCCACTCCTCTGACTTCATGTTGGCCGGCGGGTTGACGCAATCGGCCGGAAAGCGCTGGATGTCGTCGAGCATCACCATCTTTTTGGCCGCGTCGTAGCGGGTCTTGCCGATGGCGGTCTCCTGGATGGCCTGGTGACCGTCGCCCAGCGCCATGCGGATCTTGCCGGCCGGTGAATCCCACTCCGAGCCGCGCAGCGCGGTGGCCAGTTGCTCATGCGTCGGCTTCTTGCCGCCGTTGGCGGCCATCGCTTTTTCAACCGCCAGCTTCAGGCCCAGCAGGCTTTGCACCATGCGGTACGGCGCTTGCACCGGGTAGACGTTGTAGGCCTTGCTGTACAAATCCCACCACCAGTCATTGAGCGCCGATTTGGGCGACATCAAGCCATACGCGCCGCGCGCGCCCAGGATGGTGCCGTCGGGCATCTTGTCGCCCAGGCCGGGCAGCACGTGGTCGGCGGCCGACAACACCACTTGCGACCTTTTGAACAAGCCACGCGGCCCGGCCTGCAGGATGAAAGCCTGCAAATCACCGCCCCACAGGCTGGAGTGGGTGATATCGGCCGGCTTGGCCATCAGCGCCGATATCTCGGTGCCGTACTGGCCGGCGCCGAACTTGGGCAACTGGTCTTCACCCGGTTTGGCGGCGGGGTAGAGCTTTTCCATCGACAAGGTGAAGTCTTTCTTCGAGTCCTGGCCCCAGGCGTAATCCTGGTTGATCATGTTGAAGGTCTCGGCCTTGATGTTGCGGGCCTTCATGTAGCGCACCAGGGCCACGTTGTCCATTGCCGCATGCGACGCGGTGCGGAACACATAGCTGTACTTGCCGTCCTCGAAGATGCGCGGCGTGCCGCAGTCATAGAGGATCAAGAACCTCTTCATCTCCTCGGCAGCCGGTGCCACGGCCAAACAATCACCCGAGCCGACATAGCCCACCACTGCGTCCACCTTCTCGCGGTCATACAGGTTGCGCAGCTCTTGCACCTG
>JANMKO010000513.1:0-6293 GCA_031372085.1 Betaproteobacteria bacterium | reverse complement strand
GACGAACAGGAACATCGGCACACCACCGGGCAGCGCGGCCATCGTGGCGGCCAGGCTGTTGGAAAAGCCCGACTGCGTCAGCGACCAGGCCATGGCCGTGGCCGTGCCGATGATGAACAGGATGGCGCCCGACAGCGCGGCGGTCTCCACCAGCATCGGCAGCATGCGGCTCCATTGCGTCTGGCGGTAGATCAGCAGCCCGGCCAGCAGCGCGTAGCCGATGCCCAAAGTGGACACCTCGGTGGCGGTGGCCACGCCATGCACCACGGCCGCGCGGATGACAAAGGGCAGCGCGACGGCCGGCAGCGCCACCAGCAGCGCCTGGCCGATCTGGCGGCCGCTGGCGCGCTTGACCTGCGACAGGTCTTCGTGGCGATAACGCCAGCCGATCACCGCGCACAGCGCCAGGCCCATCACCACGCCGGGCAGCATGCCGCCAGTGAACAGCGCGGCAATCGAGACACCAGTGACCGAGCCGATGGTGATCAGCACCAGGCTGGGCGGGATGGTCTCGGTCTGCGCGCCGCTGGTGGCCAGCAATGCCACCAGGTCACCGGGTTTGGCGCCGCGCTGGCGCATCTCGGGGAACAGCACCGGCGCAACAGCGGCCATGTCGGCCACCTTCGAGCCCGAGATGCCTGAGACCAGGTACATCGCGCCGATCAGCACATACGACAGGCCGCCGCGCACATGGCCCAGCAAGCTGGCCAGGAAGGCGACCATGGCGCGCGCCATGCCGGTGGCCTCGATCAGCAGGCCCAGGAAGACAAACAGCGGCACCGCCAGCAAGATGATGTGCGACATGCCCTCGTCCATGCGGCCCACGATCACGCCCACCGGCAGGGTGGTCGTCAGCGCCAGGAAGCCGAAGGTGGCCAGGCCGAACGACACCGCAATCGGCACGCCGATCAACACGGTGACGGCGGTGATGCCGACGAAGAAGATCACCAGGTTGAGCTTGCCCAGCCCGGGCAGCAGCGGCTGCAACGCCCACAGCAGCCCGCCGACCGCCACAACCGCCACCGTGGCGGCGGCGGCCAGGCGCCAGTCGGCGGTCTTGATCAGACGCAAGAGCGACATCAGCGCCATCAACCCCAGCCCCACCGGCAGCGCAGCGGCGCGCCAGGCGGCCGAGATGTCCAGCGCCGGGGTGGTGACGGCGGCTTCTTCCAGCACATGCTCGTAGGCCGGCCACAGGTTGAGCAGCAAAAAGGCCAGCGCGGCGGTGATGGCCACGGTGTCGAGCAAGGCGCGCAGCCTGGGTGAGGCTTTGGCCACCAGCGCTGTCATGCGCATGTGCTCACCGCGACGGAACGCCACCGCCGAACCCAGGCTGACCAGCCACAGGAAGAGCAGCGCGGCCACCTCGTCGGTCCACACCAGCGGCAACTGCAAGAAGTAGCGCGAAATGACGCCCATGAACAGGATCGCTATCTCGGCCACGATCAACGCGGCCACCAAGGCCTCGATGGCACCGCCGATGCGGCGGTCAAGTGCCTGCACCCAGGCGGTCGGGCCGCTGCGGCCGGTGACGGGCGGCAGCACGCCGCCGACAGTCTCTGTTGGGGCGTGCATGGCCGTCAGGCGATTTCGCCGGCGTATTGCTGCAGCAGGGCCCAGGCCTCTGGGCCGAATTTCTCTTTCGCCTGGCTGTAAAAGCCGCCGCTGCTCAGCACGCGCCGGAAGGCGGTGTTATCGACGGTGTTGAAGACCAGGCCCTTGCCCTCCAGCAGCTTTTGCAGGTCAACGTTGGCGCGGGCGATATCGTCACGCTGCTTGAGAGCCGCCGCGTTGAAGTGCTTGGTGATCACTTGCTGCATGTCGGCCGGCACCGTCTTCCACACCCGCCCGCCAGCCAGGAACCAGAAGCCGTCCCAGGAGTGGTTGGTCAGCGAGCAGAACTTCTGCACCTCATAGAACTTGGCTGACTCGATCAGCGCCAGCGGGTTCTCCTGGCCGTCAGCCACCTTGGTTTGCAGGGCCTGGTAAGCCTCGGCCAGCGGCAGGCTCACCGGTGCGGCGCCCAGGGTTTTGAACATCTGCACCCACAGCGGCACCACCGGCACGCGGATCTTGAAGTTTTTCAAGTCGTCGGGTGTGCGGATGGGCTTGGTGCTGGTGGTGATCTGGCGGAAGCCGTTGTCCCAGACGGTGGCAAAGGGCACCAGATTGATCTTCTCGATGGCGCTGCGGATGTGGTTGCCCACCGCACCGTCCATCGCCGCCCAGACTTTGTCGTAGCCGGAGAAAGCGAAGCCCACACCGGTGATGGACGTGACCGGGATCAGCGTTGACATCACCGTGCCCGGGAAGGTGGCCAGCTCGAGCGCGCCAGAGCGCAGTTGCGACATCATGTCGGCGTCGCCGCCCAGCTGGTTGTTGGGAAACAGATCGATCGCCACGCGGCCACCGCTCTCGGCCGAGATTGCGGCGATCGCCTCTTTCAGGCGCACGTTCACCGAGTGCGTCACCGGCAGGTCGGTGCCCAATTTGAGCTTGAACTCGGGCGGCTTGGCTTGCGCAAAGGACAGGCCGGGCAGCGCGGCCGCGCCGGCCCATGCGCCTGTGGCCAGGACTTGTCTGCGGGTAAAGGTCATCGTCGGCTCCTGAAATGTGTTGGTGGGTGTTGGTTGCGGGTCAGTTAAAAGAATAATATTCTGAATTCAGAGTTCTATCGTCAGGGCAATCCCTAGATGAACTCCGAATTCAGAGTTCTAAAATCGAGGCATTGATGCCCTGCGGGCAGCCGTCCTGCATCGCCCCCCCCACACGCTTCAAGGAGACCCTGCATGAACCACCTGCTCACCATGGCCGACGCCGTGGCGGCGCACGCGCGGCTCACGCCCGACAAACTCGCCGTGCGCGATTCGCGGCGCAGCCTCAGCTATGCCCAGTGGCATGCACGCGCCACGCGGCTGGCCAACGGCCTGCTGGGCATCGGTCTGTTCAAGGGCGACCGCGTGGCCCTGCTGGCTTACAACTGCGCAGAGTGGATGGAGATCTATGCCGCCCTGGCCGCCGCCGGGCTGGTGGCGGTGCCGATCAATTTCCGCCTGACCCCGGCAGAAATCGCCTACATCGTCCAGCACAGTGAAGCGCGGGCCGTCATTGCGCAGGACGAGCTGGCCGATCAGGTGGCTGCGGTGCGCACGCAATTGCCAATACCAGCCGATGCCTACATCGCCTTCGGCCATGCCTTGCCGGCCGGCTGGCGCGCCTACGAGCAACTGATCGACAGCGCAGGCACAGGCCCGCCGCCGGTGGACGTGCGGCCTGGCGACATGAGTGCCCTGATGTACACGTCTGGCACCACCGGCAAGCCCAAGGGTGCCATGCGCAGCCACGAGGGCAGCACGCTGATCGCCCTGGCCACCGCGCTGGAGCTGCAGTTCACGCGCGACGACACGGCGCTGCTGGTGATGCCGATGTGCCATGCCAACTCGCTGTACTTCAGCCACACCTTCGTGCACCTGGGTGCCACCTGCGTCATCGACGACCGCCGCAGCTTCGACCCGCAGGCGCTGCTTGCCACGCTGTCGGGCCAGAAGGTCACTTTCACGTCGCTGGTGCCCACGCACTACATCATGATGCTGGGCCTGCCCGCAGCGGTGAAGCAGCAGTACGACGTCAGCCGCGTCGAGAAGCTGATGATCTCGTCTGCCCCGGCGCGCAAGGAGACCAAGCTGGCCATCCTTGAGCACTTCCGCAATGGCCGGCTCTACGAGCTGTACGGCTCCACCGAGACCGGTTGGGTCACCTTGCTGCACCCGCAAGAGCAGATCGACAAGCTGGGTTCGGTGGGGCGCGAGTGGGCCGGCTCGGGGCCGATCCGCCTGCTTGACCCGCAAGGCAACGAAGTGCCGGACGGCGACGTTGGTGAGCTGTACTCACGCACACCGTACGTGTTTGATGGCTACTGGAAGAACCCTGCAAAGACCGCCGAGGCGTTTTCTGGCGCCTGGTGCTCTGTCGGCGACATGGCCCGGCGCGACGCCCAGGGTTACATCCACCTCGTGGACCGCAAGAGCAACATGATCATCACCGGCGGCGAGAACGTCTATCCGTCCGAGGTGGAGGCGGTGCTCGCTACCCATCCAACCGTCAAGGACGTGGCCGTGGTCGGCCTGCCGCACGACAAGTGGGGCGAGGCGGTGCATGCCGTGGTGGTGCTTCACGAGGCCGCCGAGGCCACCGAAGCCGACCTGCTGGACTGGTGCCGAGGGCGCATCGCCGGCTACAAGCGGCCGCAGACGGTGCGCTTTTTTGCCGACGCCGAGATGCCGCGCACCGCAACCGGCAAGATCCTGCACCGCTTGCTGCGGGATCGGCTGGTCGCTGTCTAGCGCTGACCACCGCACGGGCCACCTGCCTACCCGGGGATAGACTTGTGGAACTCGGCATTCCGCATTCATGAAAACGCTTGTCAGCCAACCCAATCTCGTTCAGCAGGTGCGAGACGCCATTCTTGAGGACATTTCGTCGGGCCAGCTGGCGCCCGGCGACCGCATCATCCAGGAGCAGATTGCCCAGGCCCTGGGGGTGTCGCGCCAGCCGGTGCAGCAGGCGCTGGCGCTGCTGCGCAACCAGGGTGTGCTGCAGGACGCGCCCGGCCGCGGCTTGCTCGTCACGCCTCTGGATCCGGCGCACGTGCAGCACATGTACGACATCCGTGCGGTGATCGAGGGCCTGGCGGCGCGGCGTGCGGCCGAACTGGGTGCCGAACGTGCGGCAAAGGCCGGCCCGGCGCTGATCGAGGCCGGCCGCAAGGCGGTTGCGGCCGGCTCGGTGGTGCGGATGATTGCCGCCGACATGAAGTTCCATGAATTCATCTACGGCCTGTCCAGCAACCCACTGATCGCCCCAGCCTTGGAAACGCATCTGACCTACACCCAGCGCGTGATGGGCGAGGTGCTGATCCGCGACGAGAAGCCACGCGACATCTGGGACCAGCATGAGGCGATCCTGAAGGCCATTGCCATGGGCGATGGTGACAGCGCCGAAGCGCTGGTGCGATCACACCTCACGCAGGCATCGGGCTTCATGGTGACGCGGTTGCTTGGCAAGAACCCCAAACCCGCAGCCTGATTAGGAGCAGAAGGCCGAGTACCTTCCGCGCATCGCCTGCGGCGATCTCATCGTCTCGTTCGCGCTCACCGAGCCCGACGCCGGTTCGGACGCCGCTGCGATCAAGACCCGGGCTGTCGCCGACGGCAGCGACTACTCGATCACCGGCAGCAAGCGATTCACCACCAACGCGCCCCGGGCAGGCGCTTTCACGCTGATGGCGCGCACGGGTGGTTCGGGCGCCGCAGGCATCTCGGCCTTCATCGTGCCTGCCGGCCTGCCCGGACTGAGCCTGGGCAAGCCCGATAAGAAGATGGGGCAGCGCGGCACCAAGACCTGCGATGTCATCCTCGACAAAGTGCGTGTGCCGGCAAGCCACATCATCGGCGGTGAGGCCGGCAAGGGCTTCAAGACAGCCATGAAAGTGCTGGCTCGCGGTCGCCTGCATGTCTCGGCGCTGGCCTGCGGCATGGCGCATCGCATCCTGCAGGAAAGCGTGTCCTGCGCTCAGCAACGTAAGCAGTTCGGCCAGCGCATCGGCGACTTCCAGCTCGTGCAGTCCATGCTTGCCGACAGCCAAGCCGAGCGCCAAGCCGGTGGTCGCCGCCCTGGCCGGCGTGGCGCTGGGGGCCGGGCTGGAGCTGGCGCTGGCGTGTCATGGCCGCGTGGCACTGGAGTCCGCTCGCGTCGGACTGCCCGAGGTCACGCTCGGTCTGATCCCGGGGTCGGGCGGCACGCAGCGCCTGCCGCGGCTGATCGGCCCGGAAGCGGCGCTCGCGCTGATCCTGACGGGCCTGCCCAAGAGCGCCAAGGAGTTGGCAGCGTCGGGCCTGTTCGATGCGGTGGTGACGGACGACCTGGTCCCCGCCGCCGTGCGCCGCCGAACTGGCCATCTGGATCATGCTCGCGACCCTGTGTCGAGCCGGCGAGACGATGAAGGCCGAGTGGAAGGATGTCGACCTCCAGAAGGCCGAGTGGTTCTTGCCGGCAGCGAACACGAAGACGAAGGTGCCGATGCTCGTGTTTCTCTCGCCTTTTGCGCTGCGCCAGTTCGAGGAACTTCACCTGTTGACCGGGCACGCGCCGTGGTGCTTTCCCGCCCGACCGAGCGGCCGGGTGCGAGAAGGCGCCCAGCCGCCGGACCGGCACGTGCACGAGAAAAGCGCCAGCAAGCAAGTCGGCGACCGGCAAGTGCGCTTCATGAGTCGGGAGGGATCGCTCGACCACCG
>JANMKO010000505.1:0-1712 GCA_031372085.1 Betaproteobacteria bacterium | reverse complement strand
TGCTCGGCAAAATCCTGCAAGTCCGCCAGGTTCATGCTGGGCGAGGTGAGCGCCAAGAACAGGATCGGCGCATCGGCCGGGTTCACCTTGCGGTAGTTGGGCGGCGCGGTCATCTCCAGCGGCAGTGAGCGCTGCGCCCGCAGCAGCGCGGCCTGCACGTCCACCGCCGCCAGGTCGATGTTGCGGTTCTCGTCAAACTCCAGCGTCACCGTGGTGCTGCCCAGGGTGTTGGTGGAGCTGATCACGGCCAGGCCCGGGATGGTCTGGAACTGCTTTTCGAGTTGCAGCGCCACGGCAGTGGCCATGGTCTCGGGGCTGGCGCCGGGCAGGCTGGCCTGCACATTGATCACCGGCGTGTTGTAGCTGGGCAAGGCGGCCACCGGGATGCGGCCCAGGCTGATGACACCGGCCGCGATGATGGCCAGGTTCAGCAGCACCGTCATCACCGGCCGGCGGATGAACAGCTCCGACAGGTTCACGCGCCGGCCCCGCCGCTGGCGGCTGTGCTGGCGCCGGGTGGTGCGCCCGGTGTGGCGCCCGGGGGCCCGCCCGATGCCGGCCGCCCGGCATCGGGCGCACGCTCTACCAGCAGCGCGCCCGGGCGCACGTTTTGCCGGCCGTCCAGCACCACACGATCACCCGCCGTCAAGCCCGACACCACGGCGTCAGTGCCGGCCGAGGCCAGAATCTTCACCGGCCGCAGCGCCGCCAGATTGCCCGGCCCGGCGACAAATACCGCCGTGCCGCGCGCGCCCTGGACGATGGCCGCCTGCGGCACGACGATGGCATTGGTCAGCGTCTGCAAGGCCATCTTCACTGTCACGTAGGCGCCCGGCCACAGCGCCTGGTCAGCGTTGTTGAACACCGCCTTGACCTTGACGGTGCCCGAGGCGGCGTCCACGGTGCTGTCCACGAAGCTCAGCTTGCCCTGGCGCACCGCCGCGCCGCCCACTGCCGGGCCAGCCACGCCCGCACCCGCGCCCGCAGCCGCACCCGCAGCCACACCCGCAGCCACCCCGCCGGCCGCACTGTCGGGCAGCAGCGCACTGACCACCCCACGGCCCGACGCCAGCGCGCGCAGCGCGTCCGGCAGGTTGCGCTGCGGCAGGTTGAAGGCCACCGCCACCGGATCGATCTGGGTGATGGTGAGCAGCGCGCCGGCCGGTGACACGCTGCTGCCGACAAACACCGAGATCGGCCCGACCCGGCCGGCACCGGGCGCGTTGACGCGGGAGAACGACAGCTGAACCTTCACCGCCTCGATGGCGGCGCGATCGGCTGCCACCGCCGACTGCTGGGCCACGGCCGTGGCGGTGGCGGTGTCCACCGCGCTTTGCGAGATGAAGTTCTGCGCCAGCAACTCCTGGCTGCGCGCCAGCTGGCGTCGGGCATCGGCCAGCGTGGCCTCGTCTTTCGACAGCTGGGACTCGGTTCTTTTCAGGTTCGCCTCATCCACCCGGGCATCCAGCGTGAACAGCGCCTGGCCGCGCTGCACAAACTGGCCCTCTTTGACATGCACCGCCAGCACCTGGGCGCTGGTCTGGGGTTTGACGTCCACGCTGCTTTGCGCCGTCACCGTGCCGCTGGCGTCCAGCGTGACGGTGAAATCACGCGCGGCGGCGCGCACCAGGCTGACGCTGACCGGCGGCACCGCTGCCGCGCTGGCCGGCGCCGACGCGCCCACCGCCGGCGCCGCGCCCGGCGGGCCGCCC
>JANMKO010000445.1:0-3323 GCA_031372085.1 Betaproteobacteria bacterium | reverse complement strand
GTAGTTCTCGATCGTGCTCTCGTTGTGGATCGCTGTGACCAGTCGCTCGTAGGCGATGTGCAGCAGGGCGATGCCGGGGCCCTCGTAGATCCCGCGGCTCTTGGCCTCGATGATCCGATTCTCGATCTGGTCGGACATCCCGAGGCCATGCCGGCCGCCCCCGGCTGGTGTTGCCTGGCCACGGCCAGCCGTTCACCGGCGTGGCGGCGGCGCTGGACGCATCACGCCAGCGGCTGCGGGCGTTTGCCGCCGCGCCGGTCAAGCACCGCCAGCATGCGGCGCGCGCCCTCGTCAGCTACCACATGCTGGAGCACCGGGTGCGGCCCCGCGCCGCGCTGATCGCCTGGATCATCGCCACGCCCATCTTCTGCCGCGCGCTGCAATGTGAGCACGATCCGGTGCTGGCCCGGGCGCTGGCCACGCAGACGGTGGACCGGCTGCTGGCCGACGGCGTGCTGGTGTTGCGCGGTGACCAGGTGGCGCTGGCGCAAGACGATTGATCGGCGCGCCGGCTAACGCAAAGCCAACCGGCCCGTTGCGGTGGTCCGGGCTTGGGCTGGGCCGTTGAAGCCCAAACTTGCACTGCCGCAAAGGGCCGGTTGCGCGATGGGTTGCGCATCACTGGCTGGTCAGGGATTTAATAACGAAGCACACCAAGACTTGCGCTGCTCAGAAGCCTTTGCAGCCGGGGAAGTAATGGATTTCTCGATATGAGAGCAGAGGTAAGAAACATCTCTCTGCGCATTTTCTGGCAGCGGGATTCCTTCTGTCTTTCGCTTCGCGTGCATTTCAATATGACGCCAAACACTGTCATCAAGCTCTGATTGAAGATTATCAGTTTTGTTTTCTCGAATGTATTTGAGCGCATGAGTTTGCTCGGATAACATTGGCAGCATATTAAAATTGATGAACCAATCCCCCCAATCAGCTGCGTTCTTCCAGTGCATGGCTCCAGCGCCAATCGCGAAGCTTGTGGACGCCACGAGTGCACCAACGACAAGCGTGCGCGTCGGAATTTTGCGTTTGTCTTTCATCCGTGTGGTCGCGCCGCGCGCTGTGTGTTGTGACGCCTAACTAGGCTTTTGAGGCCCAAATTTGAACCGCCGCAATGTGTCCGGTTCAGCAGTGGGTTAGGCCGCTGTTTTGGCAACCAATGGAAAGCTTGCTGGGTTCCGAATTGATTGAATTGATAAGTCGATGTCCAGCTGGGGCCAATATAGATGATCCAAGCTTGGGCGTTGAATATCGGTGATTTGTTCGACGGTGGCGTTCTTGAACCAAGGAAACTCCGCAAATGGCACCGCAATCTCTTCGTCAACGAGAAGCACCCAAAAGCAGTGTTTTGAAATGTTCGTTACTTCAGCTTCCAAAGTGATGATTCCAAGCATGTTGAATTCCCCCGATGTGCTTGCTGATTACGGCGTGCGCCTGACGTAACTGAGTTTGAATCAAGCCGACGTTGACTGCAAGTTCGATTTGCGGCGTTAATAGCTATTAGTAGGCAACCCAAGAGAAGCGGAATGCGTTGTGCTCTGCAGGCAGCACAGATCGTGCGACAGATGCGGCAAGCGGCATACCGCGTTCGCTGTTTGTCAAAATTACGAACCCGTCCTTTGACGTGACTGAAGCCATTGCAAAGGCACGAAAGCCAGGATTGTTGCCCCATTGCCAAATATAGGGGCCGCCTGGCGCTCGCTCGATTCCCCAACCGAGGCCCCATTGAAGCCCCAGCGCGCCATCTACCTCTACGGGATTCGCTAGCGCCAGTGACAAGAGAAGATCATTGACCAGTAGCGCCGACATAAACCGCGCATAGTCGGCTGCCGTGGTGTACAGCGAGGCTGCCGCCACTGCGCTGCGGCACCTGACTCGTTGCCGAAAGCCGAAGGCAGTAGTTCCGCTGACTGCGCGGTCCGCAAAGGCGTCTCGCCAGATCAAGCTGGTGTCGACCATGCCAAGCGCTCCGAACACGTGCTCATCAAGATAGCCCGACAGATCCCTGTTTGTGACAGCCTCGAACACGGCCTGCAAGAGCACGAAGCCTTCGCCCGAGTAGCCCCAGCGTTCGCCAGGTTCGGACTCGAACGACAGCGCACCACTGGACCAGTTTGGAAGACCGGAGGTGTGATTGAGCAGTTGAGCCACTGAGACCTGACTGAGCGCACTTCTGGACATGATGTCGTGCGCGTCGCTGGGCGATCGGGCTAGCACGCTGTGAAAGTGCTTGTACCCGAGGGGCAGGTAGTGAGCGGCTGGGGCATTGATATCCAGTTGACCATCGAGCACCAGTTTGAGCGCTGCAAACGCGACGACAGGTTTGGTGAGCGATGCCGCTTGAAAGATGGCGTCGGCTTGCGCATTGCTGTTGTCGCATCCTGAAACTGATACCGGGGCGGTAGGCGTGCCCGCTCGCAATACGGCATAGGCGGTTGAACAGACTTCCAGTTCCCTTGCGAGCACCGCAACAGGACGCTCGCGGAGCTTTGTGATGTCACTTGCGCAGGACGCGAAGATAGGCAGCGTGGCGCCGGCCACAAGAATTTGTCGACGATTGACGCGCATAGCGGTGTAGGGAGCGAGGCTCGGCTGTTTGTGCGGCCTACCCCGGCAACTTAAAGTCCCCAGCCCATATCAGCACCCAGCGCGCCGGGTCGATATAGCGGCGCATTGCAGCGTTCACCTGCTCGGCGGTCAGGGCGGCCAGTGCGTCATCAATTTGCTGCTGCAACGCAAAACGGCGTTGCAGGTACAGGTTGCTGCCCAGTGCGCCGGCCAGCACCGGGTCTTGCGCCCGGGCCAGCCGGCGCGCGTTGAGCAGGCCGCTGCGGCCGGCGTCCAGCTCGGCGGCGCTAAAGCCGTCTTGCAGGGCACGCGCCACCTCCTGCCTCAGCGCAGCCTCGACCTTGCCCTGGTTTTGCGGCGCAAAAATGGCCGACACCTGCCAGGGTGAGTTGGCCTCGAAGCTGCTCCAGCCGATGCCGGCCCGCACGTCGTAGCTCAGGCCCTCTTGTTCGCGGATGCGCAGCCACAGCCGCGAGCGGGCGTTGCCGCCCAGCAGGTGGTTGGCCATCAGCAGGGCCGGGTAATCGGGGTGGCGGTCGTTGATGGCCATCGGCTGCTCCAGCAGCAGGTTGGCGTTGGCTTTGTCGGGCGTGGGCAATTTCAGGTTGAGCGTGGGCGGGTTGACCAGCGGCTGCGGCGCCCGCACAAACTTGACTGAGGCCGCAGCGCCGTCGGCCGGTGCCGCCCAGCCGCCAAACGCCGCGTCGAGTGCCGCGCCCACCGCCGCCACGTCCATGTCACCGACCGCGCTGAACTCACCG
>JANMKO010000444.1:0-1807 GCA_031372085.1 Betaproteobacteria bacterium | reverse complement strand
TGGTGGTCTGGGGCCTGTCGGCCACGCTGGGCAATCTGGACGCCGCGATGGCCATGCTGCTGGGCCCGCGCCCGCCCGGTGACGCGGCGCCGCTGCTGGTGCGCGGGCGCATCGACAAGGCGCTGCGCATCGACACCCTGTTGCCGGCCAACCCGGGCCGCTTCTCGTGGGCCGGCCACCTGGGCGCACAGATGGCCCAGCCGGTGGTCGATCAGATTGCCGGCACCGGCCCGGGGTCAAGCGCCGACGAGGCCGGCTGCACGCTGGTCTTCACCAATGTGCGCTCGCAGGCCGAAGCCTGGTACCAGTTGCTGCTGGCCGCGCGCCCCGACTGGGCCGGCCAGATTGCGCTGCACCACGGCTCACTCGACAAATCGGTGCGGGCGTGGGTGGAAGCGGGGCTGAAGGCTGGCAGCCTGAAGGCGGTGGTGGCCACGTCGTCACTCGACCTGGGGGTGGATTTTTTGCCGGTCTCGCGGGTGCTGCAAATCGGCTCGGCCAAGGGCGTGGCGCGGCTGCTGCAGCGCGCCGGCCGATCGGGCCACCAGCCGGGCCGGGCCAGCCGCATCACGCTGGTGCCCACCCACACGATGGAGCTGATCGAGGCGGTGGCGGCGCGCCGGGCGGTGGCCGCCGGCCGGGTGGAGCCGCGCTGTGCGCCCGATGCGCCGCTGGACGTGCTGGTGCAGCACCTGGTGAGCGTGGCGCTGGGCGGCGGCTTTACCGCCGAGGCGCTGTTTGACGAGGTGCGCCAGGCCTGGAGCTACCGCGCGCTGCGCCGCGACGCCTTTCAGTGGGCGCTGGATTTTGTGCTGCACGGTGGTGACTCACTCGGCGCTTATCCTGAGTACCACCGGGTGCTGCTGCAAGACGGCGTCTACCGCGTGCCTGATCGCGGCATCGCGCTGCGCCACCGGCTGAGCGTGGGCACCATCGTCGGTGAATCGGCGATGCTGGTGAAGTGGTGGAGCAAGGCCGGTACCGGCGGCGGCACGCTGGGCCAGGTGGAAGAAAGCTTCATCGCCCGCTTGAACAAGGGCGATTGTTTTGTCTTCGGCGGCCGGGTGCTGGAATACGTGCGCACGCAAGACATGGCCGCTTATGTGCGCAAGGCCAGCGGCAAGCGCGGTGTGGTGCCCAGCTGGGCCGGCGGCAAGATGCCGTTGTCCAGTGAGCTGGCCAGCGCCACGCTGGCGGTGCTGGCCGACGCCCAAGACCCGGCCTTTGTGCCGGCCGACGATGAGCCTGAGCTGCGCGCCGCGCTGCCGATGCTGCTGGCCCAGCGCACGCTGTCGCACCTGCCCGGGCCCGGCGCGTTGCTGGTTGAGCAATTTCGCTCGCGCGAGGGCCATCACCTGTTTTTGTACCCGTTTGCCGGCCGCCATGTGCACCTGGGCCTGGCCAGCCTGCTGGCCTGGCGGCTGGCGCGGCAGCGGCCCAATACGTTCTCGATCAGCGTCAATGACTACGGCTTTGAGCTGCTGGCCGCTGAAGAATTGCACATCGCCCCGCTGCTGGACAAAACCGTGCTGGCCAGCGGTGACGGCCTGCTGGCCGATGTGCTGGCCAGCCTGAACAGCAGTGAGCTGGCGCGCCGGCGCTTCCGTGAGATCGCCCGGGTGGCCGGGCTGGTTTTCACCGGCTACCCGGGCGCGCCCAAAAGCAGCAAGCAGTTGCAGGCTTCGTCGGGGCTGTTTTATGACGTCTTCCGCCAGTACGACCCGCACAACCGCCTGCTGGGCCAGGCCGACGCCGAGGTGCTGGCGCAAGAGCTGGATCTGGCAAACCTGGGCGCCTGCCTGGGCCG
>JANMKO010000383.1:0-5237 GCA_031372085.1 Betaproteobacteria bacterium | reverse complement strand
GGTGTGCTTCAAGCCGGCCGACGGCGGCGGCGTGGTGGCGATGTTCACGCCGGCTTGACGGACTGCGCCTGGGCGGGCGTCCGTCAGCGCCAGGCCAGAGGACTCACGCCCAGTGCAAGGCGCTGGCCATCGCCGCCCCCTCGGCCATCGCGCTGAACTTGGCGTAGACGATGTCGGCGTCTACCGCACCAAACCCGGCAAACGTGCCAAAGCCGCAATCGGTGCCGGCGATCACCCGGTCACGGCCCACGATGCGGGCAAACTGGCCGATGCGCTGGGCCACCAGTTGCGGGTGCTCAATGAAGTTGGTGGTGCTGTCCAGCACCCCGGGGATCAGCACCTTGTCGTCGGGCAGGGTGTGTTTGAGGGCCTCGATCACCGCCCACTCATGCGCATGGCGCGGGTTGGACGCCTCAAACAGCAAGCCCTGCGGCTTGGCGCGCAGCACCGTGGGCAGGATGGTTTGCAGCGGCACGTCCTTGTGGTGCGGGCCCTCGTAATTGCCCCAGCAGACATGCATGCGCACACGGTCGGCCGGTATCGCCGCCAAGGCAAAGTTCAGCGCCTCCACATGGCGCTCGATGCGCGCCAGGTACGCGGCCTCGTCCATATCCTTGTACATCATGTGCCGGCCCAGGCCCAGGTCGGGTGAGTCGAGCTGCAGCATCAGCCCGGCATCGACGATGGCGTGGTACTCATGCCGCAGCGCCTGGGCCAGCGCGTCGAGGTAGGCATCGTCATCCGCGTAGTGCTGGTTGGGCTGGAACAAGGCCACCACGCCCGGCGATGCGGCGTTCATGAACAGGCGCTGGGCACCGTGCCTGGCGGCTGCCGCCTTGAGGTGCTCGATGTCTTTGCGCAACGGCGCCATCGTCTTGACGCCAATCGGCCCCACGCAGCAGGGCCGCCGGTAGCTGGGCGTGCCGCCGCCACTGGCCAGGCGCTTCAAGAAGCCGGGGTAGTCTTGCAGATCGGCGGGCGTGCGGCGCGGGCTGTCGCCGTCAAAGCCGGTGAAGCGGTCTTTGATGTAGGTGGCGTAGCTGATCTTGCTCATCTCGCCGTCCGAGACGATGTCGATGCCGGCTTGCACCTGCAAGCGCACCACCTCGTCCACCGCATCCCGCATCACCGCGTCAAAAGCCGGCTCGTCGATGGGCTCACCCCGCTCGCGGGCAAAAATCTGGTCTACCACCCCCTGCGTTCGTGGCAGTGAGCCGACATGGGTGGTCAAAAAGCGCTTTGGCGCAGCAGGCATGTGCGGCCTCAGAAGCTGCTGTACGACAGCTTCAAGCCGAAGGTGCGCGGTGGCGCAGCGCTGACTTGCAAGCCGCCGCCGCCGCCCCAGACAAAGCGGTTGATGGTCTGCTTGTCGCTGATGTTGTCCACAAACGCTTGCAGCGCGAAGGTGTCGTTGATGCGCCAGTTGAGCTTGAAGTCGGTCTTGACGTAGGCGCCCTGGCGCTCGATCTCGGCGTTGGACGGTTGGCCAAAAAAGCCGCTTGAGAAAGTGGCCACCAAGGTGGGTGTCAAGACGCTGCCGCCGGCCAATTGGATGTCGTAGCGCGCAAACACCGAGCCCTGGTAGCGCGCGGCATACGGCAGGCGCTTGCCGGTCAAATCACAGCCAAAGGCGGCGGCCGGCTGGCCTGCGCCGCCGGTGCCGGGCACCACAGCGCAGTGGTAGCCTGGCGCAAAAATGCGCTTCTGGCCGGCGGGCGCGATGACGATGCCATTGGCGTCAGTTTGTGGCGCGGCCGATGTGGGATCGGCCACCAGGATGGACGTGCCAAACGGCAGCGCCACGTCGGGGAAGCTGGCGTACTTGGCGTCCAGCAGCGACAGCGAGCCGCCCAGTGTCAAGTCGCGGCTTTGCCGCCACTCCACCTCGGCCTCCAGCCCTTTGGCTTTGGCCTTGGCGGCATTGAAGATGGTGGACACCGTTGTATTGCCCACCACCACCTGGCGCTGCTCTTGCAGGTTAGTGTAGTCGTTGTTGAAGGCCGCCAGGTTCACCTGCAAGGTGTTGCGCAAAAAGCGGTTTTTCGAGCCGATCTCAACCGCCGTCACCTCTTCAGGCTTGAAGGTGCGCAAGGTCTCGACCGCCTGGCCCGAGTTGAACCCGCCTGAGCGGAAGCCGTTAGATACCGTGGCATACAGCAGCTGGCTGTCATTGAGCTTGAAATCGAGCGCCAGCTTGCCGGTGGCCTTGCTGAAGGTGGCGTCGCTGTAGGTGGCGCCGGTGATGGTGTTGGTGCCCGCCAGGCAGCTGAAGCCCGGCTGGTTGTTGCTGCCGGTGCAGTTGCTGGCGCCGCCGGTGCCGAAGGCGGCGTCCGCTGGCGTGGGCGTGTCGAGGGTGATCAAGGTGCCGTTGGGCGCGCCTGCGCCATTGAGTGGCAGCACCGAGTTGGCATTGGCAAACTTGAATGACTTTTTGTCTCGGGTGTAGCGCGCACCGCCGGTGAGCGTGAGCGCATCGGTGGCCCGGAAACTGAGCTGCCCGTAAGCGGCCGTGGAGGTGGTCTCGGGCCGCTGAAGATCATAAAAACCGCCACCGTTTTGCGCCAGTGTGATGGGTGCAGCCAGCGCGTCCGACCGGATGGTGCGTGGCAACTGCTGGTTGATGAACAAGCCGGTCAACTTGTCTTGAAACAGGTAAATGCCCGCCACATAGCCCAGCGGCCCGCTGCCCTCAGACAGCACCTGGAACTCTTGCGTCACCGTGCGGGCAGAGGTCTTCTGAAAGTCAATGCCGATGGTGGAGGCTGAAAAATCGGTGTCTTGTGAGCGCGAGGCGGTGAAGTCGGCATAGCCGGTGATCGACTTGAGCGCGATGCCGGCCACCCGGTAGGTCAGGTCAGCGGTGAAGTTGCTGTCGCGCAGCGTCAAGTACGGTTGGTAGTCGTTGTTGATGCGGTCGTACTGCCCGGGCTTGTGCAGCGGTATGCCCAGATCAACGCCGCTGCCCACCGCATTGGCACCGGCACCGGCGCCGGCACCCTGGGTGCGGGTGCAATCGTTGACAGCATCGCGGTTGCCACCGCGTGAGTTGATGGCCAGGAAGCTGGCATTGAACAGCTGCTGGCAAGACGGTGTGTGCAGATAAGTGCCGGCCAGCTTGTAGCCAAAAGCCGAGCCACCGTTGCCGCCCTGGTCAGTGATGTCGGCACGCAGCACCGCCTCAAAATCACGCGACGGCTTGAGCTTGATCGACGCGCGCAAGAACTTCAAATCTTTGTCAAACAGGCCGGCCGCTGGGTTGAAATCATTCTTCACCCAGGGGTCGGCCTTCTCCACCACACCGGCCAGGCGCAGCGCCACCGTGTCGCCCAGCGGCAGGTTCAACGCACCGTCAAAGCGCACCTTGCCAAAGCTGCCCAGTTCCAGGCTGGCATTGGTCTCGGTGGTCTTGAGCAGCGGCTCGTTGGTGGTGATGGCCACGCTGCCGCCAAACGTATTGCGACCAAACAGCGTGCCCTGCGGGCCGCGCAGGATCTCGACCCGCGCCACATCGACAAAACCCAGCATGGCTTGCTGGGCACGCGATTTGTAGACGCCGTCAACAAAGTAGCCGATGGTGGTGTCGGCATTGACAGCCACGTTCTCGGTGCGCACGCCCCGGATGGCTGGCCGCGCATCAACGCCCGAGCGGCCGAAGGTGAAGCCGGCCGACATCGACTCCATCTGCGACAGGTCGGTGATGTTGCGCTCGGCCAGGGTGGCGCCGGTGATGGCGGTGACCGATACGCTGACCTTCTGCTGGTCTTCGGGGCGGCGGTTGGCGGTGACGGTAACCGTTTGGATTTCGCCCGAGTCGGTGGCCTTGGCGGCCGGCGCGGTTTGCGCCTGCGTGGCACCGGGGCCACCCAGTGCCCAGACGCCGAGGGCCATGGCGATGTGCGTTGCCAGGCGATTGCGGTGAAGTGCTGCGGCCATCAGAAAGCCTCCGAGGTTGAACAACCGAGAAACAGGGCGGCGATGCAAGCTGTCCACCCCGATTGACACGCCAGTTTGCGGGGCCGACCAGCGCTTTGCAAGCGTATGCAAGTCATATTCAAGCGCTCCCGGTAAAACCCTGATCGGGGTTGTTGTTTGCAGGTTGCAGACGATGTGTTGGCAAGTGCCGCAGGTGCCCGTCGCGGCACTGCCAACGTATGCAACGTAGACCCAACGCAGACGCATGCAACCAGGTCAGTAAGCGACCCCAGGCCGCTGCCCCTGCGCCGCCTGGCGAAAAGCCTGCGTGATCAAACCGGTGGCCACGCTGGCAAAGTAGCGCCCGCCCCAGGCGGCGTAGCGGTCTTCTTCGTCAAGGTTCAGCGCCAGCACCCCAGGGCACTTGCCAGCCGCTGCCACGGCGCGCAGCACTTGCTCGATGGCGGCTTGCACAGGGGGATCAGACCAGCGGTTCTCATGGCCCATGCTGTGCGCCAGGTCATTGGGGCCGACAAACACCGCATCGACGCCCGGCACGCTGGCGATGGCCTCGGCATTGGCCACGCCTTCGGGCGTCTCGATCATCACCACCAATACGATGCTGTCATGGCTGCGCTGGGTGTGCGCCGGCCCGCCAAACGCACCGTAGCCGGCGGCGCGGGTGCTGAACGCGCTGCCGCGCTGGCCACCGCCGCTGCCGGGCAAGGGGTAGCGCACCCGCTGCACCAGGCGCGCCGCCTGCTCGGCGCTGTTGACCATCGGGATTTGCAAGCCGCTGGCACCCATGTCCAGCGTGCGGGCCATGTCTTGCTCAAAGCAGCGCACGATGGGCGGTATGCCGCTGGCGCGGGCGGCGCGCAGCATGTGCTCGGTGGTTTGCAGGTCAGCGCTGCCGTGCTCGTTGTCGATCACGATGAAGTCGAAGCCGGCATAAGCACACATCTCGACGATGGCCGGCGACGGCAAACCGTTGAACACGCCGCGCAGCCGGCGGCCGCTGCGCAGCATCTCGGGCAGCCGGCCATCGATCGGGTGGTGGGGGTGGGATGGCGCAATGGGTTGCATGGGGTGCGTTCTCGGGCAGTCAGCGCTGGGCGCGGTCAACAAAACGTTTGGCCGCCACAAAGCCACTGGCATCGATGGCCAGGCCAGTCTCGGCCGCCGCTTGCAGCACGCTGTCATGCCAGTCGATGGCCTTGCGGTGGTCGCCAGCGGTCAGCAGCAAGGCCAGCGCGTCACCCGGCCCGGTATTGGTCAAGGTGCGCCAGCAACTGGGCGGCAGTGAAAAAGTGTCCCAGGCCTGG
>JANMKO010000372.1:0-2529 GCA_031372085.1 Betaproteobacteria bacterium | reverse complement strand
GCACCGGTGGTCGCCTGCCCGCGCTGCGCCAGCCCGATGACCGAGCGGTTGTCGGCCTTCGGCGCCACCGCCTGCAAATCGCTGTACCGATGCCGGGCGTGCCGCGAGCCGTTTGAGCATTTCAAGCCGATCTGATGCCATGACAGCCCATCGATCCCCGCACGGCAACGGCGCCGTTGTCGTGACCGGCGCCCTCCTGCGTGCGGGCGAGGGCGCAAACCGACCATGAGCCCGCTGTTCCACCCTCTGCGCGTGCGCGCCGTCGAGCCCGACACGGCCGAGGCGGTGATCGTCACCTTCGACGTGCCGCAAGACTTGCGCGCCACCTTCGGCTTCACGCAAGGCCAGTACCTCACGCTGCGCACCCGGATCGACGGCGTGGATTTGCGCCGCTCGTACTCGATCTGCGCCGGGGTGGACGACGGTGAACTGCGCGTGGGCGTGCGCAAGGTGCGCGGCGGTGTGTTCTCCAACTGGATCAATCAGCACCTTCAGCCCGGTGACCAGATCGAGGTGATGGCGCCGCAAGGCCGGTTTTTTGTGCCGATCGAGCCAGCAGCACACCGCCACCATGTCGGCGTTGCCGGTGGCAGCGGCATCACGCCCATCCTGTCGATCATGAAGACGGTGCTGGCGCGTGAGCCGCACAGCCGCTTCACGCTGGTCTATGGCAACCGGTCATTGCCGTCGACGATGTTCAAAGAGGAGATCGAAGACCTGAAGAACCGCTACCTGGCCCGGCTGGTGCTGCTGCATGTGTTCAGCGATGAGCAGATGGACGCCCCCGTCAACATGGGCGTGCTGAACCGCGACAAGATGGCCGCGCTACTGGCCAGCGTGCTGCCGGCCACCGGCATCGCCCAGGCTTACATCTGCGGCCCGTTCCAGATGAATGACGAGGCCGAGGCCGCGCTGCTGGGCGCCGGCGTGGCCGAAGACCGCATCCACATCGAGCGCTTTGGCGTGGCCGCGCCGGCCGGCGCCGCAGCGGCAGGGCCGGTTGGCGCCGTGCTGCACCAGGCCCAGCCGGGCGATGCCGAAGTGGCCCGCATCGTCATCATCCGCGACGGCCTGCGGCGTGAAATCGAGTTCCGGCGTGACCAGCCCAGCATCCTGGACGCCGCATCGGCCGCTGGCCTTGAAGTGCCGTTCTCCTGCACCTCGGGGGTCTGTGGCACCTGCCGGGCCAAGGTGGTAGAGGGCGATGTGCGCATGGAGCGCAACTTTGCGCTCGACAAGACTGAGGTGGCGGCAGGCTTTGTGCTGGCTTGCCAGGCGCACCCGATCACGCCGTATGTCGTCTTGTCGTTCGACGAGCGCTGACGGGCCGCCCCGGCATGGCACGCGGCCGCGCCGCCGGATACGACGACCAGCGCGAGATGATCCTGGCCCAGGCCGCCACGCTGTTTGCCCAGCGCGGCTACCCGGCCACGTCCATGAACCAGGTGGCGCTGGCCTGCGGGCTGTCCAAGGCCACGCTGTACCACTATTACCGCGACAAATACGCGCTGCTGGTCAGCATCGCCGAGGGCCATGTCGGCAAATTGTTGGCGCTGGTGGCCGACGTGCTGGCCCAGGGCCTGGCGCCCGATCTGCGGCTGCGCACGCTGATCTGCCGCATCGTGCAAGACTATGCCGGCGCCCAGGCCGCGCACCGGGTACTGACCGAAGACGTGCGCTTTTTGCAGCCGGCTGACCGCCAGCGCATCCTCGACCAAGAGCGCGCGGTGGTGGCCGGCTTTTCGCAGGCGGTGTGCGCCGTGCGGCCCGAGCTGGCGGCCGCCGCGCTGGCCACGCCGATGACGATGCTGCTGTTCGGCATGATCAACTGGCTGTTCACCTGGGTGCAGCCCGGCGGTGCGCTCGACCACGACGCGCTGGCGCCCATGGTGGCCGATCTGTTTTTGGGCGGCTTGCCCGCCGTGCGGCCGCCGCAGGCCACCAGCGCGGCGTGAGGCCCGGGATGAGCCAGCCAAGCCCACCCGACCTGGCCGGCTTTGACTTGCGCGCTCTGCCGCCGGGGTTTCTCGACGACCCTTACCCGTGGTACGCCGCGCTGCGCGAACAAACCCCGGTGCGCTGGATGCCCGACGGCAGCGTGCTGCTCACCCGCCATGCCGATTGCGCGGCGGTCTACCGCGACCCAGGGCGGTTCAGCTCGGACAAAAAAAGTGAGTTCGGCCCCAAATTCGGCGTCGGCAGCCCGCTGTACCAGCACCACACCACCAGCCTGGTGTTCAATGATCCGCCGCTGCACAGCCGTGTGCGCCGGCTGATTGCCGGGGCGCTGACGCACCGCGCCACCGACGCGATGGCGGCCGGGCTCACCGCCTGGGTCGATCACCTGCTGGACGGCCTGGCCGCCAAAGCCGCCCAGGGCGCGGGCAGCACGCCGGTGGACCTGATCGCTGACTTTGCCGCCGCCATTCCGCTGCAGGTGATCGGCAACCTGCTGGGCCTGCCGGCGGCGCAGCGCGGCCCGCTGCGGGGCTGGTCGCTGGCCATCCTGGGCGCGCTTGAGCCGCAGCT
>JANMKO010000333.1:0-2297 GCA_031372085.1 Betaproteobacteria bacterium | reverse complement strand
CGGTCGTGCGTCCAGTAGGCCTCGAACACGGCAGCGGCAAACGGCACCAGCAGCCCTTGCGGTTTGAGCCAGCAGCAGCCGCGCATCGCCTTCACGCTGTTGACCGGAAACACCGTGGGCGGGAACAGGATCGTCACGCCGTCATGCCGGGCCCAGTCGAGCAAATCCTTGCGGTGGTAGGCCTGTTTGGCCGGCACGCCTTTTTCTCGAAACTCGTAGACGCTGGGGTTGACGGTGTTGAAGATGCCGCCCACCAGCACCGGCCGCCAGTCCACCGCCACGCCCAGCTCGGCCGCCAGCGGCTGCAGGTTGCGAAAAGCCAGCCAGGTCCAGGGGCTGGAGCAATCAAAAAAGCACTCGATCATCGCGGGGCCTCCGGGCTGAATTTGGGGTTCTGGGTCGGGTTCGGGTTCGGGTTCGGGTTCGGGTTCGGCGCCGGGGCCGCATCGGCCGGGCCACCCTGGCCAAACAGGTGGCGTCGCCGCTCATCGTCGCTCACCGTCTGCTGGTGCAGCTCTTTGCCCAGTGCCAGGCCGCGCTGCACCGCATCCCGCGCCCGCAGCGTGGCGTACCAGCGTTTGATGTGTGGCCAGTCGTCCAGCGTCAGGCCCTGGGCCTTGTGCGTCATCGCCCACGGGAAGATGGCGATGTCGGCAATGCTGTAGTCATCGCCGGCCACAAACGCGCCGGTCAGGCCCAGTTGGGCATCGAGCACGCCGTACAGCCGGCGCGTCTCGCGCGCGTAACGGTTGATCGCATACGGGATTTTTTCGGGCGCATACAGCTTGAAGTGGCCATGCTGGCCCAGCATCGGCCCCAGCCCGCCCATCTGCCACATCAGCCACGGCAGCACCCGGTGGCGGCCGCGCCAATCGGTGGGCAGCAGGCCGCCCGTTTTTTCGGCCAGGTAGACCAGCATCGCACCGGTTTCGAAGCTGGCAAACGGCGCGCCGCCATCGGCGGGGTCATGGTCTACCAGGGCCGGGATGCGGTTGTTCGGGCTGATGGCCAGGAAGCCGGGTAAAAACTGCTCGCCCCGGCCGATGTGCACCGGCTTGACGCTGTAGGCCAGGCCCAGCTCTTCGAGCGCGATGCTGATCTTCCAGCCGTTGGGCGTGGGCCAGTAGTACAGGTCGATCATCGGATGGGTCCTGGGCGGGGTTGGGCGGGTGTCGGGCGGGCCAGCAGCCACTGCGCAAGCATCGGCCCGCGCCCGGCGTTTTGGCTGGCGCACCGGCGACAGCAGGCCATCGACGCTACCGCGAAACTGCGGTGCAAGGAGACCCCATGCACCCCTGCCCGCCCCCGACGGCCGCCCTGCCCACGGCCGCCCTGGTCAACCCACCCCGCTCACGGGGTGCAGCGTGAGCGCGCCTGCGGCCGGCTTTGTGCCGATGCGGCTGGGCGACGGCTTTGTCGGCGTCAACGGGCCGCTGTACCTGAAGCACGACGGCGCACTGGTGCAGATGGGCTTCCGGGTAGAGCACCGCCACACCAATCCGATGGGCAATTGCCACGGCGGCATGCTGGCCAGCTTTGCCGACATGCTGCTGCCGATGTCGATCCACCGCAAGGCGCCCGAGATCGGCCACAAGTTTTTGCCCACCGTCAGCCTGCAGATCGACTACCTGGCGCCCGCCCCGCTGGGCGCCTGGGTGCAGGGTGAGGCCGATGTGCTGCGCACCACCCGCAGCCTGGTGTTTGCACAGGGGCTGGTAAGCGCTGACGGCGTGCCCTGCTTGCGCGTCAGCGGCATTTTCAAGATCGGCAAGGATTTCAAGCCGGTGCTGTTGCCGGACGGCTGATGCCCGCCCTCGGCGGGCGGCACACCCTAAAAACACTGAGCAGCGCGCTGCGGCCACCGCGCCCGGCCGCGCCGCCGGGGCCCCCGCCACAATCACGCCATGCCGCTGCACTTCGACCTGGTTGACCTGCGCCTGATGGTGCGCATTGCCGAGGCCAACGGCCTGACCCGGGGCGCCGAGGCGTCGCACATGAGCCTGCCAGCGGCCAGCACCCGGGTGAAGAACCTGGAAGAAGCCATCGGCGCCAAGCTGCTGTACCGCACCAGCCAGGGCGTCACGCTCACCCCGCCCGGCCAGGCGCTGGTGCACCATGCCCGGCTGGTGCTGGGCCAGATCGAGCATTTGCGCAGCGATTTGCAGAGTTTTGCCAAAGGCATCAAAGGGCATTTGCGGGTGTTTGCCAACACCACCGCGCTGGGTGAGTTTTTGCCGCCGGTGCTGCGCAGCTACCTGCGCAGCCACCCGGACGTCAACATCGACCTGCGTGAGCGG
>JANMKO010000330.1:0-5156 GCA_031372085.1 Betaproteobacteria bacterium | reverse complement strand
TGGTTTGCCACCGGTGAGGGCATGCGCTGGTTGAAGGATATTTCATCCGCGCTGTCCCCGGGCCAGCCAATTTACGTGCTGCTGTATGCAGCGATGATTATTTTCTTCTGCTTTTTCTACACCGCACTGGTCTTCAACAGCCGTGAGACGGCGGACAACCTGAAAAAGAGCGGCGCCTTCATTCCCGGCATCCGCCCGGGTGAGCAGACCGCCAAGCACATCGACAAGATATTGTCCCGCCTGACACTGGCCGGCGCGATCTACATCACCGCCGTGTGCCTGTTGCCCGAGTTTCTGGTCTTGAAGTACAACGTGCCGTTCTACTTTGGTGGCACGTCGCTGCTGATCATCGTGGTGGTGACGATGGATTTCTGGGCGCAGGTACAGAGTTACGTGATGAGCCAGCAGTATGAATCATTGCTGAAAAAGGCCAATTTCAAGGCAACGTGAGCCGACGGGTCGTTGTCGGTTCACTTTCCCAATAGTCAAGTCGCATCTGCCTCCTGGGTCGTCCGGGGCCAGTGCTTAAGGAGAAGACGATGAAAGTCGCTGCATCGGTCAAGAAAATGTGCCGCAATTGCAAGATCATCCGCCGCAAGGGTGTGGTTCGGGTGATCTGTACTGATCCGCGTCACAAGCAGCGTCAGGGCTGACAAGCCCACCGTCGCCGCGTCAAGCAGATAGAGGAACACCATGGCACGTATTGCTGGCATCAACATCCCACCGCACAAACACGCTGAGATCGGCTTGACGTCGATTTTCGGCATCGGCCGCAACACCGCGCAAAAGATCTGCGTCTCGGTGGGCATTGCGCTGTCGAAGAAAATCAAAGACCTGACCGACGGCGATCTTGAGAAGATTCGCGACGAGGTCAACAAGTTGACGATCGAAGGCGACTTGCGCCGCGAGATATCGATGAATATCAAGCGGCTGATGGACTTGGGCTGCTACCGCGGCCTGCGCCATCGTCGTGGCCTGCCGATGCGCGGCCAGCGCACACGCACGAATGCCCGCACCCGCAAGGGCCCGCGCAAAGGCGCGGCCGCGCTGAAGAAATAAGCGCTGCCCTCAGCACCTGATCGAGAAACGACATGGCCAAACCACCTACCAATACCGCGGCGCGCCGCGTGAGCAAGAAAATCCGCAAGAATATTGCGGACGGTATTGCCCACGTGCATGCGTCGTTCAACAACACCATCATCACCATCACCGATCGCCAGGGCGGCTCGCTGGCCTGGGCATCGTCGGGTGGCCAGGGTTTCAAGGGCTCGCGCAAATCCACGCCTTTCGCGGCCCAGGTGGCCGCCGAGGTGTGTGGCCGCGCCGCCCAGGAGCAAGGCATCAAGAATCTGGATGTGCGGATCAAGGGCCCCGGCCCGGGCCGTGAATCGTCGGTGCGGGCCTTGGCGGCGCTGGGCATTCGCATCAATTCGATCAGCGACGTGACGCCGGTGCCGCACAACGGCTGCCGACCGCAAAAGCGCCGTCGCATCTGATTGCCGAGGCCCTGGGGCGCACGCCCCGGCGGTCAAATTTCCCGTCAGCCGGCGTGTGCTTTGCATCTGCCGGCAATTTCGTTGGGGTTGACGGGCAGATTCTTTCTGCCGGTTGACAACGGGCCCGGCGACCAAGCCCACCGTCTGCGCGGTTCGATTTTCAGCCGCCAGACTCGCGCGACCAGCCTCGCGTCAGATCACCCAGAGGACATACCGTGGCACGTTATCTCGGACCCAAGGCCAAACTGGCCCGCCGTGAAGGCACCGACCTTTACCTCAAAAGCGCCCGCCGGCCCATCGCCGACAAATCGAAGTTTGAAACCAAGCCAGGCCAGCATGGCCGCACGTCGGGCCAGCGTACGTCTGACTTTGGCCTGCAACTGCGTGAAAAGCAGAAGGTCAAGCGCATGTACGGTGTGCTGGAGCGGCAGTTTCGCCGCTACTTTGCGGAGGCCGAGCGGCGCAAGGGCAATACCGGCGCCAATCTGCTGTTCATTCTTGAGTCGCGGCTTGACAACGTGGTTTACCGCATGGGCTTTGGCTCGACCCGGGCCGAGGCGCGGCAACTGGTGTCGCACCAGGCCATGTTGGTCAACGGCAAGACCGTCAATATTCCGTCGTACCTGGTCAAGGCTGGCGACGTGATTGCGTTGCGCGAAAAGGCGAAGAAGCAATTGCGCGTTACCGACGCCGTCAAGCTGGCCGATTCCATCGGCATGCCGGGCTGGGTGCAGGTGGACATGGTCAAACTGGAAGGCGTTTTCAAGAAGATGCCTGACCGTGACGAGTTTGGCGCCGAGATCAATGAATCGCTGATCGTCGAGCTGTACTCACGCTGACGCACCGCTGGCGCCCGGCCTTGTGGCCGCAGCGCCCATCCCTCGTGCCGGCTTGCCGGGCACGGTGCGAGGTGAATCCTGCCCGGCATGGTCCGTCAGCCTTATCGGTGTAACGAGCCGAGGGTATTGAGAGGAACAGGATCTGATGCAAACCAATCTGCTGAAACCCAAAGCCATTCACGTTGAGCCGCTTGGCAACAACCGTGCAAAAGTCACGCTGGAGCCTTTTGAGCGGGGTTATGGCCACACGCTGGGCAATGCGCTGCGGCGTGTGCTGCTGTCATCGATGGTGGGTTATGCACCGACCGAAGTGACGATTGCCGGCGTGCTGCATGAGTATTCCACCATCGACGGCGTGGCCGAAGACGTGGTGCACATCATGCTCAATTTGAAGGGGGTGGTGTTTCGCCTGCACAACCGCGACGAAGTGACGCTGGTGGTGCGCAAAGAGGGCGAAGGCCCGGTCACGGCGGCTGATATCCAGGTGCCGCATGATGTGGAGATCATGAACCCGGCGCACGTTATTGCGCATCTGGCGCATGGTGGCAAGCTCGACATGCAGATCAAGGTTGAAAAAGGCCGTGGTTATGTGCCGGGCACGATGCGGCGTTATGGCGACGAGCCCACCAAATCAATTGGCCGCATTGTGCTGGATGCCTCTTTCTCGCCGGTGCAGCGTGTCAGCTACGCGGTTGAAAACGCCCGTGTCGAGCAGCGCACCGACCTCGACAAACTGGTGATGGAGATCGAGACGAATGGCGCCGTGACGCCCGAAGAGGCGATCCGCTCGTCCGCGCAGATTCTGGTGGACCAGTTGGTGGTGTTCACCGGCTTGCCGCTCAATGAGGTGGCGGGGGGTGCGTATGCGGGGGCCGAGCGGGTCAAAGAGATTCATGATCCGATTCTGTTGCGCCCGGTCGATGAGCTGGAATTGACCGTGCGGTCGGCCAACTGCCTGAAAGCCGAAAATATCTATTACATCGGTGATCTGATCCAGCGCACCGAAACCGAGTTGCTGAAGACGCCCAATCTGGGCCGCAAGTCGCTGAATGAAATCAAGGAAGTGCTGGCTTCGCGCGGGCTCACGCTCGGCGCGCGGCTGGAAAACTGGCCACCCCAGGGCCTGGACAAACGCTGAATCGTCAGCGGTCAAACCTCCCAAGAGAGGTTTACCCGCCCCGGTACCTTGTACGGCCGGGGCTCAATAATCAAAGGAACCCGCCATGCGCCACCGTCACGGACTTCGCAAACTCAACCGCACCAGTGAGCATCGCGCCGCCATGCTGCGCAATATGTGTGTCTCGCTGCTGCAACACGAGGCCATCAAGACCACCTTGCCAAAAGCCAAAGAACTGCGCCGGGTGGTTGAGCCATTGATCACGATGGGCAAGACGCCGAGCCTGGCCAATCACCGTCTGGCGTTTGCGCGCCTGCGTGACCGCGATATCGTGATGAAACTCTTCAAAGAACTGGGCCCGCGTTATCAAACCCGCCCAGGTGGTTACACCCGCATCCTGAAAATGGGTTTCCGTGTCGGCGACAACGCGCCGATGGCTTATGTCGAACTGGTCGACCGGCCCGACACCGATGCGGCTGCCGGTGCCGACGCGACCAGCGACTGAACCCAGGCCACTGCAACGGGTGGCGCCATGCAGGTGCAATGCCGCAATGCCCAAGAAGCCAGCCGCCGTGCTGGCTTTTTTGTGCCGGTTTCTCGGGTGGGTCGGGCGCGGTCGGGCGCCGTCTTGAGCCGGGTGCAGAAACTTCGACGCGACACCCGACGCTGCACGACATGACGGTGGCGCTGTTGGCAGGGTGGTGGATGCGGCTCGGTCGGCTGGCCAGCGGCCCGGCATCGGTCGGCGTGTGTTTGTGGCGGGTGCTGGGTTTTCAAGGCCCGCGCCGCTTCGAGGCTACGCTGACCCAGGCTGGGCTGTAGCGCGCGGGCCGCCGGTGCGCTGCGCCGGAGGGCGGGGTTGCGCGACGCAAGCTGTGCGCCGGCCCCGGCTCAGCGGATGGTTTCAACCCGGATCACCGCCGCGCCAAATTCATCGTCGCAGGTGCTGGTGCCGGGGCAGATGGCCCGACCGGCCTGGGCGGGCACCGCCGACGCCGGCAGCGCTGCGGCGATGCGCTGGGCGTCGGCGCCGGTGGGCAAGACGCGGTAGGGCCCGTCCTTGCGCGGCAGCAAGGCGGTGAAGTCGCGCTCGCGCGCTGACACCTGCACCAGCAGCAGCGTCGGGCCCGCCGGCTCGGTGGTCTCGAAGACGATGGGCGGCTGCGGCAGCTTCAAGGTCTGGCCCTTGCGGATCTTCTGGATGCCCGAGGTGGTGTTGGGGTACAGCAGCGTGAGCGAGCCGTCCGAGCCGTAGGCCTGGACGTACAGATAGCCGTCACGCGCTGACTGCACCGTGAAGACCAATTCATCGCGCCCGATGCGCAATTGCGGCTTGGTGGCCTGGGCCTGAAGGTCGAAGCCGGGTGATTGCGCCCGTGTGACACGGTCAAACTCGGCCGCCACATCAAAACCGGTTCGCGCGGCGGCTGCCGGCGGCGCTGTGACAGCGGCGGTGGGGGGTGGATTGGGGGGTGTGGTGGGTGGTGTGGCCAGCGGCGCGGCGGGGCCCGCTGCGGTGGTGGCGGTGGCCGGCGTGGCCGCCGCGTTGAGCGGTGCGGGTGGTGCGGCCGCCGGCACCACGGCGCCACCCACCGGCGGCGCTGCGGGCCGCATCGCCGGGCTGAGCCAGGTGTAGGCCCCAAAAGCCAATGCCGCCAGCAGCACCGCGCCGCCCGCCAGGCCGATGGCGGCGCCGGCCTTGCG
>JANMKO010000303.1:0-6986 GCA_031372085.1 Betaproteobacteria bacterium | reverse complement strand
CAGACGGCGACCGGCTTCAACCGGGCCGAGGCGCAGGCGGCCGGCCTGGGCGCCGGCCCCGGCGCGCAGCCAGCCACCCACCCAGCCGCCCACCCAGCCACCAACCCAGCCACCAACCCGTCATCCAGCCCGTCTTCCAACCCGTCATCCAACCCGTCATCCAACCCAGCGGCCGGCACCCCCCTCAGTGCAGCGCCGCTGCGCGCCTTGCCGCTGCAAATCCTGGACTACGCCACCGGCCACCTGCTGGCATTCGGCATCCAGGCCGCGCTGTGGCGCCAAGCCACCCAGGGCGGCAGTTGGCGGGTGCGGGTGTCGCTGGCGGGGGTGGGGCTGTGGCTGCGCAGCCTGGGCCGGCAAGCCGGTGGCCTGGCGGTGCAGGCCCCGGCGCGGCTGCCGTGGCTGGAGGACAGTGCCTGCGGCTTCGGCACCGGCCCCGGCGGCAGCGCGGTGTTGCGGGCGCTGCGCCACCCCGCGCAGTTCTCGGCCACGCCGGCGCAATGGCGGCGGCCGTCGATGCCGCCGGGCAGCCATGCACCGGCGTGGCCGTCGTGGCCGGACAGGCCGGACGAGCCGGACAGACCGGACAGACCGGACAGACCGGACAGACCGGACAGACCGGACAAGCCAGACCGGCCCGACAAGCCAGGCGGGCCGGGCGGCCCGGCCTGAGCGCCCCTTCCGATGTGCGATTATGTTGGCGCAGCGGCGTCGTGCCGCCATGCCCAACCGCGCCTGCGCCCAGGCTGAAGGACGACCGCGATGCAGCCGGCCCCCCACCGCACCGACGAAGCCGGCAGCCTGCAGGCGCTTGCCGCCTTGCAGGTGCTCGACAGCCCGCCCGAGGCCGAGTTCGACGCGCTGGTGCGGGCGGCGTCACTGCTGTGCGGGGTGCCGATCGCGCTGCTCAGCCTGGTCGATGCCGAGCGCCAGTGGTTCAAGGCCAACGTCGGCCTGCCCGGCGTCACCGAGACGCCGCGTGAGCTGGCTTTTTGTGCCCATGCCGTGCGCGGTGATGCGGTGTTCGAGGTGGCCGATGCCGCCCAAGACCCACGTTTTGCCGACAACCCGCTGGTGGCCGGCCCGCTGGGCATCCGGTTTTATGCCGGCGCGCCAATCCAGCTGCGCGACGGCCACCGGGTGGGCACGCTGTGCCTGATCGACCACCAGCCGCGCCAGCTTACCGACGTGCAGCGCGAGGCCCTGCGCTGCCTGGCCACGGTGGCCGCGCATGCGCTGGAGGGCCGGCACGCCATGCAGCTGGCCCAGCAGGCGGTGGCCGACTCGGCACGTGCCGCGCTGGCGCTGGCGCACAGCGCGGCCGCCATCGCCGACAGTGAAGACCGCCTGCGCCGCCTGTACGAATCGACACCGGCGATGCTGCACGCCATTGACGTGGAGGGCCGGCTGACGATGGTCAGTGACGCCTGGCTGGCCCGCCTGGGCTATGCCCGGGCGCAGGTGCTGGGCCGCCGCTCGGTTGAGTTCCTCACCCCCACCTCGCGTGAATTTGCGCTCACTGTCGGCCTGCCCATGCTGCTGGCGCAAGGCCGGCACGACGAGTTGGCGGTGCAGATGGTCACGTGCAGCGGCGAGCTGATCGACGTGCTGCTGTCGGCCGTCGTCGAGCGCGGCGCCGACGGCCAACCGCTGCGCATTCTGGCCGGTCTGCAAGACGTGACCTTGCGCCACCGCGCCGAGCGCGCGCTGGACGAAGAGCGGCAACGCCTGCACAACATTCTTGAGGGCACCAGCGCGGGCACCTGGGAGTGGCATCTGCCCAGCGGCGCGCTGCGCTGCAATGAGCGCTGGGCGGCGGTGTTGGGCGACACGCTGGCCGAGCTGGGGCCGCTGTCGATCCACGACCGCACCAGCCGACTGCACCCGGACGACGTGGCGCCGGTCAAGCACTTGATGGCCGAGCACTTTGCCGGCCGCAGCCCGCACTATGAGTTTGAGCCCCGGCTGCGCCACCGCGACGGCCACTGGGTGTGGCTGTTGTCGCGTGGCCGGGTGATGCGCTGGACGGCCGACGGCCAGCCTGAGTGGATGTTTGGCACGGTGCAAGACATCAGCGCGCGCAAGCAGCAAGAGCAGGCGCTGCGCAAGAGTGAGGATTTTCTCGACCGCACCGGCCGCCTGGCCGGCGTGGGCGGCTGGGAGGTGGACATTGCCAGCGGCCAGATCACCTGGTCGGCCGAGACCCGCCGCATCCACGGCGTGGCGCCCGACTACCAGCCGGTGCTGGCCGGCGCAATCGATTTTTATGCCCCCGAGGCGCGCCCGGTGATGCAGGCCGCAGTGGAGCGTGCGATGGCCACCGGCGAGGCCTGGGACCTGGAGCTGCCGTTCGTGCCCGCCGACGGCCGCCCGTGCTGGGTGCGCGCGGTGGGCGCGGTCGAGTGGGCGGACGGCAAGCCGGTGCGGCTGGTGGGTGCCTTTCAAGACATCACCGCCCGCCAGCAACTGGAGCGCCGGCTGACCGACAACGAGCGCTACTTGCGCCAGGTGATGGAGGCCTCACCGCTGGGCATGTTTGTGGCCCAGGCCAGCGGGCGCTGCCAGTTCACCAACGCCGCCTGGCAGCGCATCGCCGGCATGGATGGCCCGGCCAGCCTGGGCTTTGGCTGGCACCAGGCCACGCATCCACAAGACCGGGCAAAGGTGGTGGTCGATTGGCAGCGCGCCATCGCCAGCGGCCAGCCGGTGGCCGCTGAGCACCGCTACCAGCGGCCCGACGGCACGGTGGTGTGGGTGTGGGTGCACATGGCGCCGATCGGACGCGACGGCAGTGGCGGCAGTGGCGGCAGTGGCGTCAGCAACGGCTACAGCGCCGGCGTGGTGGGCACGGTCGAAGACATCACCCATAAACGCCTGCTCGACCAGGCGCTGGCTGAAAAATCCGCCGAGCTGGTGCGCTCGAACCAGGATCTGGAGCGCTTTGCCTACGTTGCCTCGCATGATTTGCAAGAGCCGCTGCGCATGGTCACCAGCTACGGTCAGTTGCTGGTGCGGCGCTACCAGGCCGCGCTGCCGCCCGAGGCGCAGGAGTTTTTGCAGTTCATGGTGGACGGCGGCCAGCGCGCCCAGGCATTGATCCGTGACCTGCTCAGCCTGGCCCGCATCGACAGCCAGGCCCTGGCCCCGCAAGCCGTGTCGTTGCAGGCCGCACTGGCCGACGCCCTGCTCCAGCTGCGCCTGCGGGTGCAAGACAGCGGCGCCACCATCACCCACGACGCCCTGCCCACGGTGCTGGCCGACCCGCGGCAGATGGGCCAGTTGCTGGTCAACCTGATCGGCAATGCGTTGAAGTTCCGCAGCGCCAGCGCACCGGCCATCCACGTGGCGGCCACGCGGGCGGCGGACGGCTGGCGCATCAGCGTGCGCGACAATGGGCCGGGCATCGAGGCCAGATTTTTTGACAGGATTTTTGTGATGTTTCAGCGCCTGCACCTGCGCTCTGAGCATGAGGGCACCGGCATCGGCCTGGCCATCTGCAAGCGGGTGGTCGAGCGCCACGGCGGGCGCATCGGCGTCGAGTCCACGCCGGGCCAGGGCGCCACCTTCTGGTTTGTGCTGCCGGATTCGTCCGGTGCGCCGCCCGCACCGGCCCCGCCAGCCCCGCCAGCGCTGGCCGGCACGGTGGCGGCCGAGGCACCGGTGGCCTGATGGGCGTGCACATCCTGCTGGTCGAAGACAACGAGGCCGATATGCGCCTGGTGCGCGAGGCCCTGCGCGAAGGCGAGGTGCCGGCCAAGCTGCACTGGGCGCCGTGCGGCGAGGTGGCGCTGCGTTTCTTGCGCCGCACCGGCGACCAGGCCACCGCGCCGGTGCCTGATCTGGTGCTGCTGGACCTGAACCTGCCGGGCCTGCGCGGCCATGAGGTGCTGGCCGAGATCAAGCACGATCCGGCCTTGCTGGCCATTCCGGTGGTGGTGCTCACCTCGTCGTCGGCGCGCCAGGACGTGCTCGATGCCTATGCCGGCCATGCCAACGCCTACATGGTCAAGCCCGACGACTACAGCCAGTTTCTGGTGCTGGTGGGCGCCATCCGGGCGTATTGGCTGGGCGCGGCGCTGCTGCCCAGCCGGGTGGCATGACCGGCCACGCCCAGATGACCGGCCTGAACAACCTGCGGCTGATCAAAGACCACCCGGGCGACGTGCGCCTGGTGCTGGCCGGCCGCACTGCAAGCCCGGGTGGCCGAGCGCACCGCGCAACCTCAGGCCGTGCAGTGGCGCATCGACGCCGGCATGACAGCCGTGGGTGCCCGGTGCTGGGCAGTGACTTGTTGGGCAATTTGTTGCAGAACGCATTGAAATACAGCGCCCGGGCGGCGGTGGCGCAAATCCATTTCGGCATGATCACAAGCCAGTCGGCCGCCCCAACGCTGGATCAACAGGTGTTTTTTGTGCAGGACAACGCCATCGGGTTTGACAAGGCAGCCGCTGGCAAGCTGTTTGCACCATTTCATCGGCTGCCGTCGTCGGCGGGGTTTGCCGGCAGCGCCATCGGCCTGGTCACGTGCGGCGCATGGTTGAGCGCCACGGCGGCCGGGCCTGGGCCGACAGCCCGCCGGGCCTGGGATCGACCTTCCATTTTTCCATCGGCAACCTGCCGATGAGCGCCGGTTGAGTAGGCCGCGCGCCCTGCCGCAGCCCCGCCGCAAAGCCATGTCGCCGGCCCCCTACCTGCTGCTGGTTGAAGACAACCCCGGCGACGCCCGGCTGACGCAGCTGCTGCTGGCCGAACCCGGCCTGCCGGCCTTGCCGGCGCTGCGCTGGGTGCAAAGCATCGAGGCGGCCATCGCGCTGCTGGAGACCGCGCCAGCCTGCACGGCGGTGCTGCTCGATCTGGGGCTGCCCGACAGCCAGGGGCTGGACGCCTTGCAGGCGCTCAAGCTGCATGCCGCCCACTGCCCGGTCATCGTATTGACCGGCGACGACACCGAGACCGTGGGCCTGGCGGCGGTGGCGGCCGGGGCGCAGGATTTTCTGGTCAAAGGCAGTTTCGACGGCGCGCTGCTGCGCCGCTGCATCGGCTTTGCCGGCCAGCGCAAGCGCATGGAGCTGGCCATGTTGCAGCGCTCACTGCAAGACGATCTGACCGGCCTGCCGCGCCGTGCGCTGCTGATCGACCGCCTGCAAGAAGCGCTGAAGCGCTGCGCCCGCGACCACACCGCCGGCGCTTTGCTGTTTGTCGATCTGGATCATTTCAAGCAGGTCAATGACCAGCACGGCCATGCCGGCGGTGACGCCGTGCTGCGCCAGGTGGCTGACCGCCTGCGCGCTGCGCTGCGTGCCAGCGACACCGCAGCGCGCGTGGGCGGCGATGAGTTTGTGGTGCTGCTGCCCACGGTGGCCCATGCCGACGACGCGCTGGCAGTGGGCGCCAAGCTGCTGGCCGCCCTGGCGCAAGACGGTGAGTACAACGGCCAAACGGTGCGGGTGTCGGCCAGCGTGGGTGTGGCGCATTTCCGGGGCACGGGTGAGACGGCAGAGCAGGTGATGCACCGCGCCGACCTGGCGATGTACGCCGCCAAACGCGCCGGCCGGGGGCAGGTTTCGGTGCTGTGAGGCGGGCCGGGCCGGGGCGGCGCAGCGGCTGGCCGCAGGCCGGTTCAGTGGGCGGCGGTGTCCGGGTAGGCCAGGGCCAGTGCCGAGGCGGCGCTGCGCAGCCGCTGGTCGCGCGTCCAGAGCCGGGCACCGCTGGTCAGCGCCACAGCGGCCAGCAGGTGCACATCCACATAGCCGATGCCCTGGCCATGCAGGCGGTGGCGCTCGATGACACCCAGCACCTCGGCAGGCTCGGCCACCACGGCGGCCGGCAGGCCGTGCAGCAAGCCGAGCACCGCCGCCCGGTCGCGCAGGTTGCCGCAGGCGATTTCACCGATCACAAACGGGTGCATCAGCACCGCTGCCTGGGCCAGCAGGCCCGCCAACTGGCCATCGCCCAGCCGCAGGTGATCGACCCAGACGGAGGTATCGACCAGGATCACGCCGCTGGCTCCGGCCGTGGCCTGGGCGCGGCCACCAGCGCCGGCTGGGTGCCGCCCAGCAATGCCAGCCGTTTGGCGCTCTCGCGCTCGATCAGCGCTTTCAGCGCTTCACGCAACAGGGCCGTGCGGTCCATCGCACCGACCAGCTGGGCCGCGCGTTGCAGCAGATCGTCATCGAGGCTGAGCGTGGTGCGCATGTCGGCTCCTTCAAAAGCACAAATAATAGCATTATTTGATGCTTAAAATCGTGCCTATCCGCGATGCTGGGCCCCTTGCCGGTCGAGCACCAGCCGGCCCTGCGCCACATCGGCCAGGCGGCCCGGTTGCCGCACCTCGATGGTGCCGTGCACCGCGCCCAGGATGCCCAGCGCTTGCATCTGCCGCAGCGCGTGGTTGATGCGCTGGCGGCTGGCGCCCAGCAGGCTGGCCAGATCGCCCTGCGTCAGGCTCAGGCCGATCTGCTGCGGGGTGGGCGGCGGCGCGCCGTTTTGGGGCCCGTGCTGCGCCCGGCCTGGCGGCGCGGCACCGGGGCGCGCGGCGAATGCGGCGAGTGGGGCGATTGCGGCGACTGCGGCGGGCCGGGCCCCGGCGCCGTCGGCCCCGTCCGGCAGGCCAAACTGGCGCAGCAGCCGTTGCAGTTGCAAGGCCACCCGCGCCGACAGGGCCAGTGTCTGCACCTCTTCCAGGCGCCGGAACATGTGGCGCAGCCGCCGGCAATCGAGCATCAGCAGGGCCGCACGCAGCTCGGGCTGGGCCAGCATCAGTTGCTGCAGATCACGCCGGTCTACCAGCAGCACGGTGCTGGCCGCCTGGGCCACGATGTCGAGATCGACCGGGCTGTCGTCGATCAGCGCGATGTCGCCATACCAATCGCCCGGGCCCAGCAAATCGAGTGTGAAGGTGCGGCCGTCCCGGCCCCGCGTGCCCAGGCCAAGCGCGCCGCCGGCCACGCCCAGCCAGTGAGTGGCCACGCCGCCGCGCCGCAGCA
>JANMKO010000297.1:0-3343 GCA_031372085.1 Betaproteobacteria bacterium | reverse complement strand
GCCCGCGATGTGGTGACCGAGATCCGCAGCCGGCTTGAGTTTTTGGAAGAAGTGGGCCTGGGCTACCTCACGCTGGACCGCGCCGCGCCCACCCTGAGCGGCGGTGAGGCGCAGCGAATTCGTCTGGCCGCTCAACTGGGCAGCAACCTGCAAGGGGTGTGCTATGTGCTGGACGAGCCCACCATCGGCCTGCACCCGCGTGACAACGCCGTCTTGCTCAAGGCGCTGTCGCGCCTCAGTGAGCAGGGCAACACCCTGGTGGTGGTGGAGCATGACGAAGACACCATCCGCCGGGCCGACCATTTGATCGACATCGGCCCTGGCGCCGGCAAGCGCGGTGGCCATCTGGTGGCGCAGGGCGTGGCGGCCGATCTGTCGGCCAACCCCGAGTCGGTCACCGGCCGGTTTTTGGCCCATCCGCTCAAGCACCCGCTGGCGCCGCGCCGCGTGGTGAACCGCGCCACCCTGCACCTGGGCTTGACGGGCGCCTGCCTGCACAACCTGCACCACGTGGCGGTGCAAGTACCGCTGCAACGGCTGGTGGCCGTCACGGGGGTGTCGGGCTCGGGCAAATCCACGCTGGCGCGGGACGTGCTGCTGGTCAATGTGCAGGCCATCGTGGCCACCAAGGTCAGCAAGGCCGGGCGCGATGCGCTGGCCGCCGGCATCTTGCCGCCGCTGGTGGGCTGCACCGGCCTCACCGGCTTTGAGCCCATCGACCGGGTGCTGGAGGTGGACCAGACCCCCATCGGCAAAACCCCGCGCAGTTGCCCGGCCACCTACATCGGCTTCTGGGACGCCATCCGCCGCTTGTTTACCGAGACGCTGGAGGCCAAGGCCCGGGGCTACGCGGCAGCGCGATTCAGCTTCAACACGGGTGATGGCCGCTGCGCCCAGTGTGAGGGCCAGGGCCAACGCACCATCGAGATGAGCTTTTTGCCCGATGTCAAAGTGCCGTGCGACGCCTGCCACGGCCAGCGCTTCAACCCCGAGACGCTGGCAGTCAGCTGGCGCGGCAAAAGCATTGGCGATGTGCTGCGCATGGAGGTGGACGAGGCGGTGGATTTTTTCGCCAGCATGCCGGCCATCGCCCACCCGCTGCAACTGCTCAAGGATGTGGGCCTGGGCTACCTCACGCTCGGCCAGCCATCACCCACCTTGAGCGGCGGCGAGGCCCAGCGCATCAAACTCGTCACCGAGCTGAGCAAGGTGCGCGACGACATCACCCGCCGTGGCCAAAAAGCGCCGCACACGCTGTACGTGCTGGACGAGCCCACCGTGGGCCTGCACATGGCCGATGTGGAGCGGCTCATCCGGGTGCTGCACCGGCTGGTGGCCGGTGGCCACAGCGTGCTGGTGATCGAGCATGACCTGGACGTGATCGCCGAGGCCGATTGGGTGATCGATCTGGGCCCCGAGGGTGGCAACGCCGGCGGCACGGTGGTGTGCGCCGGCCCACCCGAGCTGCTGGTGGCGCGCGGCACGCACACCGGGGTGGCGCTGGCGCCGGTGCTGGGGCGGCGCTGAGCTCAGCCGCTGCCGGCGTGCAAGCCCAGCGCCACGTCGGCATGCAAGGCCACCAAGCCAGCATCAAAACTGACCAGCTTGCCGCCGTGGTGCCGCGCCAATGCTGCCAGATAGGCATCGGTCACTTGCCGATGGCCCATCACGCCGCGCCATGAAATGTCGAGGTAGCCCAGCGCATCGGGCCAGAAGCGGTGACGCGCATGTGCCACCAATTGCGCCAGCACCTGCACGGCAGTTTCTGGCTTGACATCGCCCAACCGGATCAACAGCCGCAGCAGCGTGCCTTGGGTGATCGGGCAGGTGGCAAACGGCTGGGTTTGCCCGGCAAACCAGTGCTGCGCGGCGGCATGGTGCACATGGCTGCTGGTCAACAGGGCGACCAGCACATTGCCGTCCAACAAATGCACCGTGCGCGCGTCGGCAGCGCTCACCCCTCGTCCTCCAACGCCCGCACATCGTCGGGCGTGATCGGGCGCGACAAATGCAGCACCGGCAAACCAGTGGCGGCACTGGTGGTGAACGCCGGCGCATCAGCCTCCCGGCCCGGCAGTGCCAGGCCGCGCCGGATCAGGTCGGCGGCTGTCTGGCTCAGGCTGCTGCGCCGGTGCGTGGCCAACGAGGTAACGATGCGGTGCAGGTCTTCAGGCAGATCAATGGTGGTTCGCATCAGCGCATCTTGATGGCTTTGCATCAACTGGTCAAGCGCAGGGGCGCAGGCGGCTTGTCACGGGCGGATTCATTGGTGATCGGCCCGCCATCGCAACCGCTGCGATGTTGAGTCGCAGCGGTAATATCGTCAACCACCAGGTATTATTAGCGCGATGAACACACTGACACTCAAAATCCCGCTCGGTCTTGACACTGCGCTTGCCGAGGCCAGTGCCCGCCAACAGTTGAGCAAATCTGAACTGGTGCGTCGGGCGGTTACGGCCTACCTCGGGCGTGACGGTGCCGAGACGGTCAGCGCCCCTTCTGCCCTGGATTTGGCCGGCGACCTGGTGGGCTGCTTTGCTGGCGGCCCCGCCGATCTGTCGTCCAACCCGCGCCACCTGGACGGGTTTGGCCAGCGGTGAGCGTTGCCGGCACGGTCTTGCTCGACACCGGGCCCTGGGTGGCGCTGCATTGCCGGGACGACACCTTCCACCGCTGGGCGCGCGACCAATTTGCGCAAATCTCCGGCCCGCTGCTGACCTGCGAGGCGGTGGTGGCCGAAACCTGCTTTCGGCTGGCGCGCGGGGGGCACGACCCGGCCAAAGCCTTGGCGCTGCTGTCGCGCGGCGTGGTGCGGGTGGGCATGGCGCTGGGCGATGAGGTGGCCTCGGTGCAGGCCTTGTTTGAGCGTTACGACAACGTGCCGGCGTCACTGGCCGATGCTTGCCTGGTGCGCATGAGTGAGCTTTACGAGCGCAGCCGCGTATTGACGCTGGACGCCGACTTTCAAATCTACCGGCGCCATGGCCGCAAGGTGATCCCGCTGCTGCGGCCGGCCTGATTGGGTTGGTCGGGCGGCGCCGGCCCGCGCCCGTCGCCATTGGACTGGCCCAGCGGCCCCAGCAGCAGGCTGCCGGGTCCGAGAAATTGGTTGTGCTCGCTGTGCGCGGCGGTGCCCGGCGGCAGCCGATCAGCCCAGACCCGCACAAACCAGCCGCCGGCAGGCAGGTGGTTGACAAAGGTATTGCGGCGCAGCGTCAGCCGGTTCTCGGCCCAGGGCGCGCCCTCGGCGCCGTAGGCCAGCATCACCGGGTTCTGGCTGCCGGCGCGCTGCACGACGGTATTGCCTGCCAGGTGGGCGATGCCGCCGTTGGGCAAGTCGATT
>JANMKO010000251.1:0-2649 GCA_031372085.1 Betaproteobacteria bacterium | reverse complement strand
GGCCAACCCCTGGCCTACAACAAGGACAACCAGGAGGACAAAGAGCCGCTGTTCGACACCGTGGACACCCTGGCCGCCACGCTGCGCATCCTGGCCGAGATGGTGGCCGGCATCCAGGTCAAGCCGGCGGCGATGGAGGCGGCGGCCCGGCGCGGTTATGCCACCGCCACCGATCTGGCCGATTACCTGGTCAAGCGCGGCCTGCCTTTTCGTGATGCGCATGAGGTGGTGGCCCATGCCGTCAAGCTGGGTTTGCAGCGCGGGCTCGACCTGGCCGAGCTGCCGTTGGCCGATCTGCAAGCGCTGCACCCGTTGATCGGCGACGACGCGCCGGGGGTGCTGACGCTGCGCGGCTCACTCGAAGCGCGCAATGTGCGCGGCGGCACCGCGCCGGCCCAGGTGCTGGCCCAGCTGGCCCGGCACCGCGCGCGGCTGGGCTGAGCCCGCGCACAAAGGCCCGGCAGGGGCTTAGTGGCTGGCGAAGGCCTGTCCCGCGATACCAGCGGGCAGGCTGAGCCCGCGCACAAAGGCCCGGAAGGGGCTTTGTGGCTGGCGAAGGCCTGTCCCGCGATACCAGCGGGCAGGCTGAGCGCGTTTGCGGCGGTGGGTCTTGCGGCCTCTCGCGCACGCGAGACAGACTGCCATTGGTGTTTTCGGCCGCCATCGGCGTGGTGTTCGGCTACTTTCCGGCGCGGCGGGCGGCGCGCATGGACCCGATTGTTGCGCTGCGGCATGGGTCGCCGGGCCTGACACCCGCCCGGTGGTGCCGGGCGGGCCGATCCGCCAATCCGCGCCAACCCGCGCCAACCCACTGCCGCAGGCATGTCCCGGCCGGCCAACCGCGCGCGCCCCGCCGGGCCCGATCACCGACCGAATCGCCCCGCTTTTCCGCCGTTCGCCAAGTGCCCGCCATGAAACGATGGCTGCACTCACGAAACAGGGATATTGGGTGCTCGGACTCTCACGCGGATCACTGCTGCCAGGCTGGATTGGCATCGCGCCCCACGGCGACCAGATGGCCGTGGCGCTGGTGCAGCGTGGCGCCGACGCCAAGCCGGCCATCCGCTGGTCGGCGGACGCGCCCTGGGCCCAGCCCACCCGCGTTTTGCAGCAACTGCGGCGCAGCCGGGCCCTGCACCGGCACCGCCGGGTGGCGCTGCTGCAACGCGGCCAGTACCAGTGCGTGGCGATGGACGCGCCGGCCGACGTGCCGCGCCCGGATTGGGCCGCCGCTGTGCGCTGGCAGCTCAAGGACACGGTGGATTTTGCGGTGGACAGCGCGGCCATCGACGTGCTGGCCGTGCCCGAGGGCACCAGCTACCGGGCCCAGGCCCAGATCATCGCGGTGGCCGCCGCCGCCGCCCAGGTGCGCCCGCTGGTTGAGCAGGCGGCCGATGCCGGCACGCCCTGGCAGGCCATCGACATCACCGAGACCGCCCTGCGCAACCTGGGCGCGCTGGTTGAGCCCGAGGGCCGGGCCCAGGCCCTGCTGCATTGCCAGGCCGGCCATGCCACGCTGGTGGTCACCTACGGCGGTGAGCTGCTGTCCACCCGCCAGCTGGAGCTGGCACTGACGCTGCCCGACGGGGCGAACGTGAACATGAATACCCATGGCAGTGCGGGCGCCGACGCCGACGCCGCCGCCCGCACCCTGGCCTACGACCAGGCTGGGCTGGAGCTGCAGCGCACGCTGGACGGCATCGAGCGCGCGTTTGGCCAGGTGACGCTGGCGCGCCTGCTGATCACCCCGATGCCGGGCGTGCAGGCACTTTGTGACCACCTGGGGCCGCTGCTGTATGTGCCGGTGGCGCCGCTGGACTTGACCGAGGTGCTTGACTTCAGCGCCGTGCCAGCGCTGTTGGCCGACCCCGCGCTGCTGAACCGCCACCTCTGCGCCATCGGCGCGGCGCTGCGCGAGGGCTGACCGATGCGCCCCGCCCTGGCCGCCCGACGCCCACGCTGATTTCAATGGCCCAGCAACTCAACCTCTTCGATGCCCGGTTTGCGCCGCAGGCACTGCGCTTTTCAGCCCGCCACGGCCTGCTGGCGCTGGGCCTGGTGCTGGCCGCCAGCCTGGCCGCCAGCCACGGCTTGCGCTGGGCCGAGGGCCGCGCCAGTGCCGAGGCCCAAACCGTGCTGGCCAGCCTGGCCACGCTGCGCGCCCAGCAGCAGGCCCGCAGCGCGTCGGCGCCGGTGGGCACCGAGGCCGAGCTGGCGCAACTGCGCACGCTGGACGCCGGCCAGCGCCGCATCGGCGCGGCGCTGGACGCCGGCCTGGCAGGGGCCCGCGAAGGCCATGCCGACTACCTGGTGGCGCTGGCCCGCAAAGCCAGCGCCGCGCTGTGGATCACCGGCTTCTCGGTGGCCGACGACGGCCAGACCATCGCGCTGGAAGGCCGCATGAGCGACACCGCCGCGCTGACCGACTACCTGCGCAGCCTGAACGCCGAGCCGCGCTTCAAAGGCCGGCCGTTTGCCCAGCTCAGCCTGCGGGCGGTGGACAGCACCGGCGCGGCCCTGCCGTACACCGAATTTGCGCTGCGCTCCAGTGCCGGCAACGCGGTGGCCAGCGCCAGCATCACCCAGCCCCCCACCAGCAGCGGGCCATGAAGACCCGCACCGCCGGCCCGGGCAACCACGGCAGCAACG
>JANMKO010000248.1:0-5020 GCA_031372085.1 Betaproteobacteria bacterium | reverse complement strand
GAAGGCGAGCGACGGATCCCACGCGCCGGCAAGGTCGAGGAAGCCCAGCACCTTGGCGGGGTTGGCCATGCCGGAGACGATGAGGCCGAGCCCGAAGACGAGGCCGGCGAGGAGTGAGGTGAAGACGGTAATCATGGGCAGATTCTCAGATGGCGAACAGGTGGCGCGTCGCGAACACCGTGGCGAACCCGGCGCCCATGAACGCAGCGGTGGCGACGACGGAGCGTGGCGACAGGCGCGCCAGCCCGCACACGCCGTGGCCGCTGGTGCAGCCCGAGCCGTAGCGCGTGCCCACGCCGACCAGCAGCCCGGCCGCGATCAGTGCGCCGAAGGACGCGTCGATCCGCAGTGTCGGCAGCGCCGCCAGCAGCCCGTAGACCAGCGGTGCGCCGACGAGCCCCATGACGAACGCGGCGCGCCAGGCCCTGTCGCCCGCGACCGGCTTGATCAGCCCGCCGATGACGCCGCTGATGCCGGCGATCCTGCCGTTCAACAGCACGAACATCGCCACCGCGATGCCGATCAACACCCCGCCCGCCAGGGCGGACCACGGGGTGAACTCAGCCCAAGCAATCGTTGTCAAATTCGTCATCGTTGTTCCTTCGGGCAGTACAGGCGGTAGAGCACCGCGAGGATTTCAAGCAGATCGGGATCGGCCACGCTGTAGAAGATGTTCTTGCCTTCGCGGCGCGTGCCGACCACGCCAACATTCCGCAGCACGCCAAGTTGCTGGGACAGCGTCGGCTGGCGGATGCCGAGTTGCGCTTCCAGGTCGCTGACGCACATATCGCCTTGCGCCAACTGGCACAGCAGCAACATGCGTTCGACGTTGGCCAGCAGCTTCATCGCCCCGACCGCCTTGTCGGCGGCACGGCGCAGCGTCTCGGGGTCGAGGGTGGGGGCGGAGGCTTCCATGGCGCGGTATCGAACTCAGATAGAGCGCATTCATTATATTTTTCAATATACTATTAGTCAATAGATCGAGCACTGCACCCGCGGAGTACGCCATGCGCAAACGACTCACGACCCAAGCCTTCTTCGACGCCAAGACCTGGACCGTCAGCTATGTGCTGTGGGACCCGGCCACGCGGCGCGCGGCAGTGATCGACCCGGTGCTGGACTACGATTTCAAGTCCGGCCACACCAGCACCCTGTCAGCGGACCGGGTGCTTGCCTGCCTGGCCGACAACGCGCTCCAGGTCGACTGGATTCTGGAGACCCATGCCCATGCCGATCACCTGTCGGGCGCGCGCTATCTTCAGCAGCGCGTGGGCGGCAAGATCGCCATCGGCGAGAACATCCGCGTGGTGCAGGCGACCTTCATGAAGCTCTACAACCTGGAGCGCAGCTTTCTGCCCGATGGCAGCCAGTTCGACCACCTGTTTGCAGACGGCGAGACCTTCATGATCGGCGGCTTCCAAGCCACCGCGCTGCTGGTGCCCGGCCACACCCCCGCCGACATGGCCTACCTGATCGACGGCTCGGTGTTCGTCGGCGACACGCTGTTCATGCCCGACGTTGGCAGCGCCCGTGCCGACTTCCCCGGCGGCGATGCGCATCAGCTGTACGCCTCGATGCGCAGACTGCTGGCGCTGCCGCCTGACACCACGATGTACGTCTGCCACGACTACCCACCGGCGTCGCGGCCACCGCGCTGGCAGACGACAGTGGCCGAGCAGAAGGCGCACAACATCCACGTGCGCGACGGCATCGGCGAGACCGAGTTTGTTGCGATGCGGCAGGCGCGCGATGCCACGCTCGAGGTGCCGACGCTGATCCTGCCGTCGATCCAGGTCAACGTGCGTGCAGGGCAGCTGCCGCCGGCCGACGAGAACGGCGTGTCCTACCTGAGAATCCCGCTGAATGCGTTGCCCGTCCACGGCGCAATCGCCATCACGGCGGGCGCTTTACCGTGTCCGCCGTTTACGTGAACGTCGCCACTGCATTGCCCACCCCGCCAGGCCCTGGATCAGCGTCGGGTCACGGCCGATCAGCGTGCGGGTACAACGCACCCAGAATCCGCAGACCCGATGCGCCGGTGACCGCCGGGCAGTTGCCGGGCCTTCGATCCACAAAGGCTTTGGCCAACCAGGCAAAGGCGGCCGCTTCAACTTGCAGCGCTGGCAGTCCGGCAGCGTCGCTGGATATCACCGTCACGCCCGGCAGCAATGCCGCCAGGCGCCGCATCAAATAGCCGTTGCGTGCGCCACCACCGCAAACCAGCATTTTCTCAACGCCGGGCAAGTGCCGCCGCAAGGCGCTGGCAGCGCTGACTGCCGTCAATTCAGCCAGTGTTGCTTGCACATCCGCCGGCGCCGCGTTGGGCGGGTTGGCCGGCCCGGTGAGGTGGGTCTGCAACCAAGTGGCGTTGAATAAATCACGACCAGTGCTTTTGGGTGGCAACCGGCTGAAATACGGGTCGCCCAGCATGCCCGCCAGCAACCGGGGCAATACCTTGCCACTGGCCGCCCATTGGCCGTCGTGGTCAAAAGTGTGGCCCAGATGGCGCTCGCACCACAAATCCAGCAAGGCATTGCCGGGACCGCAGTCAAAACCCTGCACCAAACCATCACCGCCGAGCAGCGTGAGATTGGCGATACCGCCGAGATTCAATATCGCTTGCGTCAACCCCGGCTGCTGAAAAACGGCCGCATGAAACGCCGGCACCAACGGCGCCCCCTGGCCACCGGCGGCCACATCGCGGCTGCGAAAATCACAAACCACGTCAATACCGCATTGCTCGGCCAGCAAGGCGCCATTCAAAAGTTGCACGGTATAGCCGGTGTCGTCAAACTCGGCAGGCCGATGCCGCACCGTTTGGCCGTGGGCCCCGATGGCGCGGACGGCGCTGCTGGCGCAAGCCGCCTGCCGGAGCAGGGCCTGTACCGATTGGGCATAAAACCGGCTCAGTGCGTTGGCCGCCAGGGCGGCGCGATGCAATTCATCCGGGCCGCTGCTGTTGAGCGCCAACAGCGCCTGGCGCAGCGCCGCTGGAAACGGCTGGTAGCCGTGCTGTTTGACCACGATGGGTTGCGACCGCGCGCCCAGATCGACCAACACCGCATCGACGCCGTCGAGTGCGGTGCCCGACATCAGCCCAATGTACAAATCAACCATCGATGGCCCCCGTGGCGGGCAACAAGGGTGGCCGGGCCCGGGCCGGCGCTGCGCTGTTACTCAGCGTCGCCCCGATATCCAACCAGCGATTCGGCGGCATCGAGTTTTTGCTGGGCGAATGCGGCCACCTGCAAGAAGCGCGGCCGGGCGGCGGGATCGATCATCGGATTCTCACTGGCGCCGGCCACCGTCAACGGGTCAAGGTATTGGCCATTGACGCGAAACTCAAAATGCAGATGCGGCCCGGTGGCCCAGCCGGTGGCACCGACGGCACCCACGCGCTGGCCTTGATCGACACGTTGGCCGATTTGCACATCGATGCGGCTCAGGTGCGCGTAGAGGGTGGTTTTGCCGCCGGGGTGCAGCAGTTGCACCACATTGCCATAACCACTTTGGCGGCCGGCGGATTCAACGATACCGTCACCCACGGCGCGCACCGCCGTGCCGGCAGGCGCGCTGTAATCCACCCCATTGTGGGCGCGCCAGTTTTGGAATATGGGGTGCAAGCGCATCGCAAAACCCGAGGCGATGCGAGAAAACTCCATCGGGCTGGCCAGAAACGCGCGGTGCCGGTTGCGGCCATCAAAGCTGAAATAAGCGCCTTTGCGTTTGCCGGCGTCGTCATACCAAACGGCTTGCAGCGCTTTGCCGCTGTTGACAAACTCGGCCGCCAGGATGCGTCCGGTGTTTTCTTGCCAGGTGACGGGCTGGTCGTCCGCCGTCAGCGTCTCGAACACCACACTGAATGAATCCCCTTTGCGCAACTGGCGGTGGAAGTCAATATCACCCGAGAAGATATCGATCAACTGGCCGGCAATCGCCTCGGGCAACCGGGCGTCGTCGGTGGCCGCCCACAACGAGGTGCGCACCGTGCCGCTGCCCAGCCGCACCTGCGGCGTCAGGGCGGCGGTTTCAAGCACGGTGCTGAACCGCCCATCCAGGCGCGCCACCTGGATGCGCGTGAAATGGCTGGCGGCGCGTGCGCTGTCCAGCGCCGGGCCACGCACCACCAGATCGAGCAGGCTGCCGTCAGCGGCGGTGCGCACCTGCACCCGTTTGCCGGCCCGGCCGTCGATCAGCCGGCGTGCATCGCGGTCGAGCCGGATGAAGTCAGCGGCCGCCGGATCATGCACACCCAGCCGCAGCAGCAGGGTGTCCACCGTGTCGGCGCTTCGGGTCACATCGCTGCGGGTCAATTCAAGCGCGTGCCCGGCCAGGCCCGCCAATTGCTGCGCCAGCCCGGGCACTTGCAGTGATTCATCCACCTGGCGCTTCGGCAATTGGGCCGCGTCGGGGGCCATCGGCGCGATGCCGAACGCGGTGATTGCAAACGAGCCCAACAGGCTCAGTGCGGTGATGGTGATTCGGCGTGGGTGCCTGGCCGCCGCGTCGCGGCAGGTGGCCCAGCAATTTTTGGCAGTAGCGAACACAAGCGACAAAATTGGGGTTCCGTTCAGGCCGGGGCCGGCAATGCCCGGGCCTGGTAATTGGCGCCGGGCCTGGTAGTTGGCACCGGGCCTGGTAATTGGCGCCGGGCCTGGTAGTTGGCACCGGGCCTGGTAGTTGGCGCCGGGCCTGGCAGGTGAAGACGGGCTGGCGGGTATGGGCCGGCGTAGGGCCGGTCGCCGGTCGCCGGGGGCGAGGGCCGCGCCCCTAGAATTGCGGGCTCAGGCCAGAGTGTGTTGGTGCAGTGCAGCACGTGGCCACATCCATTTCAGTATACCCAGCCGTCTGCTGCCCCAAATCGGGGAATAGCCCTCATTCCCCGCCCCATGCCCCAGCCTGAATCGACCCCTGCCCACCCCGTTCATCCGGTCACCGACCGGGTATTGCAGGCGCTGGCGATCACCCGCCGCCACTGCGACGAGTTGCTGCCCGAGGCCGATTGGCTGAAAAAACTGGC
>JANMKO010000220.1:0-3103 GCA_031372085.1 Betaproteobacteria bacterium | reverse complement strand
GCCGTGGTGAGGCCATCAGCGCGGCCGATTACATCGACTTGCACCAGGCCCGGCTGCGCTGGATCGCCGGTATGGGTGCCGCCGTGCAGGGCTACGACGCCCTGCTATCGCCCACCGTGCCAATGGTGGCGCCGGCCCTGGCGCCGCTGCTGGGCAGCGACAAGCGGTTTTTTGCGATCAATGCCCTGCTGCTGCGCAACCCGTCGGTGGTCAATCTGCTGGACGGCTGTGCGATCTCGTTGCCCTGCCAGGCGCCCGGCCAGATGCCGGTGGGGCTGATGGTGTGGGGCCCGGCGATGGCCGACGATGCGGTGCTGGGTGTGGCCCTGCAAATCGAGGCCGCGCTGGGCTCGATGTCATCGACCAGCGGCGCCTGACAGCGCGGGTGGCTTGCGCCCTCTCCCGCCTGCGGGAGAGGGCGGGGGTGAGGGTGAATCGAGCTGGCAACTCGACGCTTGAGCTGGACGGCGGCTCAGGCACGTTGCCCACGCCAGCGGCTGATTTGCGCCGCCAGCATCGGCAGCGCCACCAGCGCGCCCAGCAGCGTGCTGATCAGCCCCGGCACCACCATCAGCACGGCACCCACGGTGCACAGCGCTTGCTCCCAGCGCCGCATTTCCACCAGCAAATACCGGGACAGCGCAGCCGCCAGCAAGCAGATGCCTCCCACACAACCAACAAAAGTGACGGTGAAGTCGTACCAGGTAAAGCCCTTGGCCACCAGCAGCAGCGACGGCGAAAACACAAAGACAAACGGCACCAGGGCCTTGGCCAACCCGAGCCGGAAGGCCATGTTGCCGGTCTTGAACGGATCACTGCCCGCCATGCCGGCGGCAGCGTAGGCGGCCAGCGCCACCGGCGGCGTGATGTCGGCCAGCACGCCGTAATAAAACACGAAGAAGTGCGCCACCAGTGGCTCCACCCCCATCAACACCAGCGTGGGCGCAGCCACAGTGACCATGATGATGTAGTTGGCGGTGGTGGGGATGCCGCAGCCCAGCAGGATGCACACCAGGCCGGTCATCACCAGCGCCACCGTCAACGCCAGGCTTTGCGGGGTGATCACCGAGACCGGCAGCCAGGCGCCCACGCCCCCGGCAACTGCGTTCGCCGCGCCGGTGATCAGGGTGCTGAGCTTGAAGCCCACCCCCGTGAGCGTGACCACGCCGATCACGATGCCCACCGTGGCCGCCGCCGCGCCCACCGCCAGCGCGTACTTGGCGCCGGTCTCAAAGGCCTCAACCAGCGCCACCGGCGCCATCCGCCCCTGGATGCGGCCAAACTTGATCGCCAGTGTGCCGATCAACACCCCGCCGGCAAACACCGCCACCTTGGCGCCTTCGTCCTTCAAGCCGCCAAACACCAAACCGGCCAGCACCGCATGCAACAACACCAGCAGCGCCCAGTTGGCGGGCCGGTTGCCGGCGGTTTTGCTGGTCAACCCGACGATGGCGCAAGAGCTGATGCCGCAAAACGCCGCCAGGTAGGGTGTGCGGCCACTCACCAGCACATAAATCAGCAAAAACAACGGGATCAGCGTGGGCCAGCGCTCGCGCAGCGATTGCCGCAGCCGGGGCATCTCGTCCTCGGTCAGGCCGCGCAGGCCATACCGCTTGGCCTCGAAATGCACCTGCATGAAGACGCCGAAAAAATGCATGAAGGCCGGGATGGTGGCGGCCACGATGATGGTCTGGTACGGCAGGGCCAGAAACTCGACCATCAAAAAAGCCGCCGCACCCAGCACTGGCGGGGTGATCTGGCCACCGGTGCTGGACGCCGCCTCCACCGCCGCGGCAAATTCGCGCCGGTAGCCCACCCGGATCATCGCGGGGATGGTGAGGGAGCCCACCGTCACCGCATTGGCCACCGACGAGCCCGACAACATGCCGAACATCGCCGAGCCAAACACGCTGACCTTGGCCGGCCCGCCGGCATAGCGCCCGGCGATGCGGGACGCGACATCCAGAAACAACTGGCCCAGACCGATGCGGGTGGCCAGCACGCCAAACAGCACAAAGTGGAATACATAGGTGGCCACCACGCCCACCGCCACGCCGTAAATGCCCTGGCTGGTGAGGTACTGGTGGTTGACCAGCTGGGCCCAACTGGCGCCGGCATGTTGCAGCAGACCGGGGAACACCGGCCCGGCCAGCGCATAACCCATGAAGGCGATGGCAATGATCGGCAGCGGCCAGCCCATGCTGCGCCGGGTGGCCTCCAGCAGCGCGACGATCAGCACCGTGCCCATCAGCACGTCCAGCCGGCCCGGGTTGCCGACGCGGAACGCCAGGTCTTCAAAAATCCAGGGGATGTAGAGCACCGCCGCCGCGATGGCGATGGCCAGCAGCCAGTCAAACCACGGCACACCGCCGGGTGAGGCAAGCCGGTTCACCGGCGTCGTGCCCAGCAGCCCGGCGCGGTGCGGAAACACAAGAAAGATCAGCCCCAGCACAAACGCCAGGTGCACGCCCCGGTGCGTCACCTCCTGCAACAGGCCAAAACCGGCGGTGTAGTAGTGAAAAGCCGACAGCAGGATCAGCAAGCCGCCCACCAGCGTGGTGGCCGGCGGCGCCAGCGGGCGGAAGCGCATTTCGGGGTCGAACTTCTGCTCCAGTTCGGCCAGGGTCTTGTCGTCGGGCAAGGCGGTCATGAAGGGCGGGAAGGATTGAGCCAGTGGGCGCCGCAAAGCCGGCTCTGCCGGGCCGTTGGCATCTGCCCGGTTTCTCGAAATCCGGGGCGGCGGCCAAAGGCCGCTCGGGGCTTACTTGATCAACCCAGCCTCTTTGTAAAACCGCTCGGCGCCCGGGTGAAATGGAATGCCCGCGCCCTTGACCGCGTTTTCTTTGGTGATCCATTTGCCCTTGGCATGGCCGGCGGCCAGCAATTTTTGGGTGGTCTCGCTGAACAGCGCCTTGGTGATCTCGTAAACCGTGTTGGCATCGGCCTTGTCGCTGGTCACCCACTGCGCGCCCATCGACAGCGTCTTGACGGCGGCCACGCCTTTGTAGGTGTCGGCGGCGATCAGGTCAGACGAGAAAAACGGATCACTCTGGCGGATGGCATCGGCCTGCGGGCCGTCGATGGCCACCAGCTCGATGCCGGC
>JANMKO010000208.1:0-1910 GCA_031372085.1 Betaproteobacteria bacterium | reverse complement strand
GGCAAGGCGGGCGCGGTCATGCTGCTGCGCAGTATTTCAGCGCCCGGCGCCCGCCGGCTACGCAGTTTTGCGCATCCGGTGGCCCCACCGTTGGCCGCACACTGTGCGGCCTGCGCCGAATCCTAAAATCCTGCCCCCGCTGTCGAGGACCGCACCATGCCCAATCAAGACGAAAAAAACGCTGAATTGCGCCGTGCCGCGCTGGAATACCACGAATTCCCCACGCCCGGCAAAGTGGCCATCGCCGCCACCAAGCAGATGGTCAACCAGCATGACCTGGCGCTGGCCTACTCACCCGGCGTGGCCGCCGCCTGTGAAGAGATCGTGGCCGACCCGGCCAACGCCTACCGCTACACCGCGCGCGGCAATCTGGTGGCCGTGGTGACCAACGGCACCGCCGTGCTGGGCCTGGGCAACATCGGCCCGCTGGCCAGCAAGCCGGTGATGGAGGGCAAGGCGGTGCTGTTCAAGAAGTTTGCCGGCATCGACGTGTTCGACCTCGAGATCAATGAGCTGGATGTCGACAAGCTGGTCGACATCATCGCCGCGCTGGAGCCCACCTTCGGCGGCATCAACCTCGAAGACATCAAAGCGCCAGATTGCTTTTACGTGGAACGCAAGCTGCGTGAGCGCATGAAGATCCCCGTCTTCCACGACGACCAGCACGGCACGGCCATCGTGGTGGGCGCGGCGCTGTTGAACGGGCTGAAGGTGGTGGGCAAACAGATCGACCAGATCAAGCTTGTCACCTCGGGTGCCGGCGCGGCGGCACTGGCCTGCCTCAATTTGCTGGTCAAGCTGGGCCTGCCAAAGCAAAACATCTTCGTCACCGACCTGGCCGGTGTGGTCTACACCGGCCGCATCGCGCTGATGGACCCGGACAAGGCCGAGTTTGCGCAAGACACGCCGCAGCGCACGCTGGCTGAGGCGATGGTGGGCGCCGATGTGTTTTTGGGCCTGTCGGCCGGCGGTGTGCTCAAAGCCCCGGCGGTGGCCACGATGGCCGCCAACCCGCTGATTTTTGCGCTGGCCAACCCGACGCCCGAAATCATGCCCGAGCAGGTGAAGGCGGTGCGCGGTGACGCCATCATGGCCACCGGCCGCACCGATTACCCGAACCAGGTGAACAACGTTCTCTGCTTCCCGTACATCTTCCGCGGCGCGCTCGATTCAGGCGCCACCACCATCACCGACGCAATGGAGATCGCCGCCGTGCGGGCCATTGCCGACCTGGCCCAGGCCGAGCAAAACGACGTGGTGGCCGCCGCCTACGCCGGCACGACGCTCAGCTTCGGCCCCGAATACCTGATCCCCAAACCCTTTGACCCCCGGCTGATGATGAAAATCGCGCCCGCCGTGGCCCGGGCGGCGGCCGAATCGGGCGTGGCGGCGCGGCCCGTCACCGATTACGACGCTTACGAAGAGCGGCTGAAGAGCTTTGTCTACGCCTCGGGCAATGCGATGAAGCCGATTTTCTCGCTGGCCAAGCGTGCGCTGCGGCGCAATGTGGCTTTTGCCGAAGGCGAAGACCGGCGCGTGCTGCGTGCCGTGCAGGTGGTGGTAGACGAAGGCCTGGCCCGGCCCTGGCTGGTGGGCCGGGCCAGCGTGATCACCGCGCGCATCGACAAGCTCGGCCTGCGTCTGCAGGCCGGGCGCGATTACGAGATCGTCAACATCGACGACGACCCGCGCTACCGCGACTACTGGCAAACCTACCACCGCCTGACCGAGCGCAAGGGCGTGACCGAGCAGTTTGCCAAGATCGAGATGCGCCGCCGGCTGACGCTGATCACCAGCATGCTGCTGTACAAGGGTGAGGTGGACGGCATGATCTGCGGCACCTGGGGCTCGACCAACCAGCACCTGGCGCACATTGACCAGATCATCGGCCGCCGGGCCGGCGTCAACAC
>JANMKO010000206.1:0-3398 GCA_031372085.1 Betaproteobacteria bacterium | reverse complement strand
GCAGCAGGCGGTGCACCACGTCCAGCAGCTCGGCCACGCCGGCACCGCTGCGCGCCGAGACAAAACACACCGGCACCAGGTGGCCCTCACGCAGCGCTTGCTCCAGCGGGGCGTGCAGCTCGGCCGGGTCGATGTCGCCGTCATCGAGGTAGCGCTCGACAAAGGCCGCGTCCACCTCCACCACCTGCTCGACCAGCGCCCGGTGGGCGGCGTCCACCGGCCCCAGATCACTGCTGCCGGACCGGTTGTAGAAGCAATCGACCACCCGCACCACGCCCGTGGCCACATCGGTGCACGGCAGGTTGACGGGCAGGCAGGCTTTGCCGAAGACGGCCTGGATCTGCGCCAGCAGCGCCGCCAGGTGCACGCCGGGGGCGTCGATTTTCTGGATGACCAGCAGCCGGTCGAGCCCGCGCTCGGCGGCCTGCTGCATCCAGCGCACTGTCATCGGCTCGATGCCGTTGACGGCGCTGATGACCACGGCGGCCGTCTCCACCGCCTCCAGCGCGGGCAGGCTCTGGCCCAGCAGGTCGGCTGCGCCGGGGGTGTCGATGAAGTGGATTCGGCTGCCCTGCCAGTGGGTGTGCAGCACGGCGGCGTTCAGTGAGTGGCCGATGCGGCGTTCCATCGGATCAAAGTCACTCACCGTGCTGCCGCGCTCCAGGCTGCCGGCGCTGGTGATGGCGCCGCTGGCCAGCAGCAAGGCTTCGGCCAGACAGGTTTTGCCGGCGCTGGCCGCGCCCACCAGCGCCAGGGTTCGGATGTCGGCCACGGTGGTGGCGCCGGTGGGCGGCGTGACGGTGGCCGGGGGCAACGATGGGCTTGGCATGGACGCTTCTCCTCAGATGGGCGTCCACCGCGCGCACCAGTGCGGCAGGCAGGCGCAGGGTTGGAGCGGCCAGCCTATGCCGGAAGGGGCAGCGGCGCAAGGGCCTGGCCCCGGCCCCAGGCCCCGGCCGGGTTCTGCTCAAGCCGCCGGGTGGCGGCGCCGTGCCGCGCCCACGCCGATCAGGGCCAGGGCCACCAGCAACAACGACTGCGGCTCCGGCACGGCCGTGGCGTCAGCGGCCACGAACCGCAGGTCGTCGATCAACACGTAGTCATAGCCGTAGTTGCTGTGCGACGTGAGCCGGGCCGCGCCGATGGCCGCGCCGCCGCCGTCGGCACCGATGAAGCCGGCGTAACCCTCGCTGCCGTCCTGCGCGGCGATGTTGAACGTGCCGATCAGCGCGTTCAGGGTGTTGAAGACGTCCAGCGTCCAGCCTTGGTCGGCCGCGCCCCAGGTCATGCCAAACGCCGACACGGCGCTGTTGAAGGTGATGGTGATCGGCGCCGGGTTGGCCTGCGTGGCCAGGTAGCTGCCGGTGGCGGCATACCAGCCGCTGTAGCTGTTCTCGATGTACAGATCGCCCGACGCCGCGCCGATGGTGACTTGGCTGCCAAAGCTGCGTGTGCTGAAGCTGCCTTGCGCCTCGGCGTTGAAGTCCACCGTGCTGGCACCGGCCAGTGCGGCGCTGGCGGCCGATGTGATCAGCACCGGCGCGGCGCTGGCCGTGCCCAGCACCAGCGCGGCCAGCAGGCCCAGCCATTTGGCGCGGCCCGCAGCAGGGATCGGGTGGGCGGCGGCGGCGTTGAAACAGGGGTGTTGGGTCATGGTGTTGGCTCGTGAAAAGAAGGGGTTGACGCTTCTTGTTCAGCACCATTTGTGCCAGCAATAATATTTTTATCAGATTGTCAATCCCAACAATCGGTTGGCGCGGTTGTTGTGGATTTGTGCCCGCCGCCGTTTGCGGGCGCTGTCAAAAGGCCCGACAGCGCGCGCTGTCGGGCCTGTGCATTGCTGCACGATCACGCGCCCGGTGGCGTCTGGCCCGGGCTTGGGGCGGGATCAACCGGGTCGCGGGCGGCGGCGTGGGGGTCGGCGGGGTGGTCGGCGGGATGGTGGGCGGGAGGGTCGGCGGGAGGGTGGGCCGGGAGGTGGGCCGGGTGTTGGGCAGCAGGATGGTGGGCAGCAGGATGGTGGGCCGCAGGTTGGCTGTTGGCGCTGCCCACCGTGGCCGGCCGGCCGGCGCTCAGACCATCGAGCAGGGCATTGATGGCGGGCGCCACCATCGGCAGCACCGCGTCACCACTGGCGGTGCACAGCCGCAGCAGGCCGTCGATGAGTGCCAGCAGCGCCACGGCGGCGCCGCGCGGCGCCATGCCGGGGGCCAGGCCGCCCTGGTCGTGCGCGGCCTGAAACAAACGCTCCATGCGCTGGCCGCAATCGCGCTGGGCGCCGTCCTGGCGCTGGGCCAGCGGGGCCAGATCGCCCACGTACTCGGCGCGGTGCAGCAGGATGGTGAAGACCCGGCGCGCCCGCTCGTCTTGCTGCAGCAGCGCAAAAGGCGTCAGTGCCAACGCGCGCAGCATGGCCAGCGGGTCGGTCGGCTGGCCGCTGGCCTGCACCGTCGCCAAGGCCTGCTCGGCGCTGGCCAGTGCCTGCTCCAGCGGCAAATCCACCCGGGCCATCATGGCGTCGAACAGTGCCAGCTTGTCGGCAAAGTGCCAGTAGATGGCGCCCCGCGTCAGGCCGGCGGCCTGGGCAATGTCTTGCAGTGAGCTGCGCGACAGGCCGCGCGCCAGAAACACCCGCTCGGCCGTGTCGAGCAGGCGCTCACGCGTGATTTGCGCGTCTTGCTTGGTGCGGCGTGGCATCAGGCTTGCAAGCGGGCCAAGCGCCGTGACTGGCAGGCAATACCCGCAGAGCGCGACAGGGACCATGGAAGACAGAACATACATCCGTGATTGTATGTAAACTCAGCCCCATTCAAGCTCAGGGTCTTTACCCAGGTCGGCTGGCGCAGATAGCCTTGCTGATTTTTCTTGCCGGCACCACGGCACCACGGCACCACGGCACCACGGCGCCAGGCCGTTCTTGTTCAACCCGGACCACCCCAACACCCATGCGTACACCTTCACCGCAATCACCGCCGCAAGCGCACCGGATCGATGTCGTGCGCCCGTCCGCCGGGCGCGCCGGCGGCACCTTGTTGCTGCTGTTGGCGTTGGCCGCCTGCAGCCCGCAGGGCGGTGACGCCGCAAAAGGCAATGACGCCGCAAAAGGCAATGACGCCGCAAAGGGCCCAGGCGGCGACAAGGCCGCTGCGCCGGCCAAAGCCGGCGGCCCGCCCGGCGGCATGCCACCGGCCAGCGTGGGCGTGGTCACGGTGCAGCCCGGTGACGTGGCACTGAGCGCCGACCTGCCGGGCCGGCTGGAGGCCTGGCGGGTGGCGCAGGTGCGGGCCCGGGTGACGGGCATCGTGGCGCGGCGCTTGTTTACCGAGGGCGCGCTGGTCAGCGCCGGCCAGCCGCTGTTCCAGCTCGACGACGACGCAGCCTACCGGGCCGCGCTGGCC
>JANMKO010000185.1:0-5069 GCA_031372085.1 Betaproteobacteria bacterium | reverse complement strand
CGCAGCGAAGCGCTCGACCATGTGCTGCTGTTTGGCCCGCCGGGGCTGGGCAAAACCACGCTCAGCCACATCATCGCCGCCGAGCTGGGTGTCAACCTGCGCCAGACCAGCGGCCCGGTGCTTGAAAAGCCAAAAGACCTGGCCGCCATCCTGACCAATCTCGAAAAAAATGATGTGTTGTTCATCGACGAGATTCACCGGCTGAGCCCGGTGGTCGAAGAAATCCTCTACCCGGCGCTGGAGGATTACCAAATCGACATCATGATTGGCGACGGCCCGTCGGCGCGCTCGATCAAGCTCGATTTGCAGCCCTTCACGCTGGTGGGCGCCACCACCCGGGCGGGCATGCTGACGAACCCGCTGCGTGATCGCTTTGGCATCGTCACCCGGCTGGAGTTTTACAGCGCCGCCGAGCTGGGCACCATCGTGCACCGCTCGGCGGGCTTGCTCAAAGTGCCGATCGACGGCGAAGGCGCTATTGAGATCGCCCGCCGGTCACGCGGCACACCGCGCATTGCCAACCGGCTGCTGCGCCGGGTGCGCGACTATGCCGAGGTAAAAAGCGACGGCAGCATCACCCGCCAGCTGGCTGACCGGGCGCTGGTGATGCTGGATGTTGACGCCGAAGGTTTTGACCTGATGGACCGCAAGCTGCTGGAGGCGGTGATCCACCGCTTTGACGGCGGCCCGGTGGGGCTGGACAACGTGGCGGCGGCGATTGGTGAAGAGCCCGGCACGATCGAGGACGTGATCGAGCCCTTCTTGATCATGCAAGGTTTTTTGCAGCGCACGCCGCGCGGGCGCATTGCCACATTGGCGGCGTACCGGCATTTGGGGGTGGCGCCGCCGGCTGCGGCGGGGGGGTTGTTTGGGGAGTAGCCGCGTGCAAGCGGGCCGTTGATCCCGGGCTGTCCTGCCGGTTTCGGTCCGCCCCGCGCGGCGGCTCCTTTGGCAGGACGCCGACCCGCCTTGATGCGGTCGGACTCACGGCGCAGGCTGGAGGCGACGAACTCAGCGAAGGGCACGATGTTCTCGCGAGAGCTGACCTCGTCTGACGCGGTCACGTACTCGCTGCGGCGCTAGTCCACGGGTATCCGTCCGAGGCCATGCTGGCTGCCAAAACCGGTCGTTCACAACCAGAACCTGTCAACACTTGCCGGACGAGGCCGACGTCGCACCATCTTTTGCACTTTGAAATCGGGCCCGGGTATCGAACCCTGCATTTGAGGGGGGATTGCCCGCCTGGCGCCACGCTTACCATGGCCTAGCAACTTCACCGAGGGCGACGGCCTGATTGGGTTTGCCAGAGTTGGTCTTGCCGCCGTTTGGCTTCGGATTGGAGTTTCGCCATGGACAGTGTCTTCCGCAGCTTGAGGGCTACCGCAGCAGGGGTGCTCGCCGCCGTATTGATCAACACGACACCTGCCATGGCCGGTGTTGTCGCCTACACCGATCGCGCGGCTTTCCTGGCCGCCGTAGCTGGAGCCGTTAGCGCCGATGGCTTCGAAACCTACGCTCCAGGGGCCATCAGCAACAACGCGACGTTGGGCGATTTCAAGTACACCTTCTCTGACACCGTACTTCCCATGGTCGTGCCAGGTGGCTTTGGCGGGCAGGCACTCGGGGGTCCGTTCGATGTGTTCGTCGGCGGCGATTCGCTGTCGTTGACCTACGGCGGCGTAACGGCATTGCGCGCGTTTGGCGTGGATGTTCTCTACGCGCCCTCCTTCGACAGCATCGCCGCAGACCTGTACCGCCTTCGGGTTGGAGACGGCGGGAACATGGGCTTCCATGCCGGCAATCCAGTCCTCGACAGCGCAGGTGGCCTGTTCTTTCTTGGGCTTGTCGCCGATGCCGGGTCGGAGTTCAGTTTGGTCGACATGCTGTCGATCGTGCCGCTGGACGCGAATGGCGATCCCGCCTTGGTGCCGGCCTATCAGTTCGACAATATCGCCTACGCGGTGGCTGGTACGGCATCGGTTCCTGAGCCGACCACGGTGGCGCTGGTGCTTGCGGCCGGCGGCTTGCTGGCGGTCCGGCGGCTCAAGGTTGGATGAGCGCTGCTGACGCGGCATCTTTATTCTCTGGCTGATTTTTCGGGAGACCTCATGGTCAACGTCACACGTTCGCTGCTCTTTGCCGGATCCATCTCGGCGATTGGTTTGTCGCTGCTGCTCCACTCTGGCGAAAGCGCTGCCCAGGTCGGCTCCACCCCGGTGAGAATCGTCAACACGCCACTGTCTGTGACGGTCACCAATCCGGGCTCTGCCGGTGCGTTTCTCGGCCCCACCAAGGCCAGCGACCTCGTCACCATCCGATCGTCGGGCGCGAAGTGCGAGCCGAGTCCCTGGCTCAAGCTCGACACCCAAATCACGGGCGCAGGGACGCTGGTGCCGTTCGTGATTCCGGCCGGCAAGGTGCTGGTCGTCACGAGCATCGATTTCCGGCAAGGTGCGACCGGCGGGTCGGGCAGGCAGGAGGAGTTCTTCCTGTTTCCGTCGGCGGTGAACATCGGTGTCAACCAAGCCATCGTTGATCTGATGGCCGCAGCCGGCAGCACAGACAGCCGCGCCGGGGGCAGCTTCGGTATCACGGGCGTTGCTATCAAGGCCGGTAACCCTTGCTGGGGCGTCAACAACCTCAATGCACTGGGCTCGGCCGATGCGTTGGTGCACGGCTACCTGGCGGTCGATCAATAGCCCTCACGCGCTACCCCCCGGGGTGCTCATGCCAGGCGCTCATGCCAGGCGCTCATGCCATGCGCTCAAGCAGGCGGTTGCAGACGATCCGCAAACGCCAACGCCGCTGCGGCCATGCCCAACAGCGTCGGGATGCTGGTCATCAGCCGATTGAGCCACGCAGCCTGCAGTTCGGGCGCATCCGGACAGTCGTGCGCCAGCGCGTTGCGCAGCGCGCGCAGCAGCTTCCAATCGGCTGCGCTGGGCACGGCACCCAGGCGCTCCAGCCGTTGCAGCTTCTCGATGAAGGTGGCCTCGGGCGCCACAGGCTCCTGGGCCGCCAGCAGCAAGCCCGGCAATACCTTCTCGCCCAGAGAGTCTTGCAACTTGCCAAAACGGTCGGCGATCTGGTCGAGCAGGCGGCGCGGCGCGGCGCTGGGTTGATTGCCGCCACTGCGCCGCGCTGAACGGCAGCAGCGGCTGCACCTCGTCCAGCGCCTGCGCCAACACCTGGACGTGCAAGCTGCATTCGGCCAACGCCGCCGCCAGCTTGGCGGCCGCGCCGTCCGCCCTCACAACCGGATGCCCTCAGCGCGGGCCACGCGGTGCACCGGCAACTCGCTGCGGTGCAGCGGGCTGTGGATGACCAGATCGATGCGCTCGCCCTCAAACTCGGGTGTGTCGTGCAGATCGGCCAAGAACCGCAGCTTGTTGTCGATCAGTTGGTCGGCGTTGCGCTCGGGGGTTTCGAGGTAGAGGTCGACATCGCCACCGCGCTGCTCGTCGTGCAACCGGGAGCCAAACAGCCACAGCACGGAGGCAATGCCAAAGCGCCGTGCCGCCGTGCTGCGAAGCAGGTTGATCTGGGCTGGGCTGAGTCGCATGGTGCGTCAAATTGTAGTGACGCTGCCCGGCGCACAAGCCGGGTGCAGCACTACCGCGCCGGCTTGCCGGCCGGGTGTCGCACTACCCCGCCGGCTTGCCGCGCCGCTGCTGCCAGGCGATCAACTCACCGACAAAGCCTTTGCGGAAGGCCAGCACGCAGACCACGAAGATCACGCCGATGATCACCGTCACCCATGAGCCCACCCGATCGGCCAGATAGTCTTGCAGGCCGATGATGGTGAAGGCGCCGATCACCGGGCCGGCAAACGTGCCCATGCCGCCCAGCAAGGTCATCAGCACCACCTCACCCGACAGGCTCCAGTGCGCGTCGCTGAGCGTGGCAAAGCCCAGCACCAGGGTTTTGAGTGACCCGGCCAGCCCGGCGATGGCCGTGGACAGCACAAACGCCAGCAGCTTGTATTTGTCCACGTCATAGCCCAGCGAGATGGCGCGCGGCTCGTTCTCGCGGATCGCTTTGAGCACCTGGCCGTACGGTGAATGCACGATGCGGATGATGGCCAAAAACACCGCCACAAACACCGCCAGCACGACAAAGTACAGCGCCACGTCGCTTTGCAGCGGGATCAGCCCGCCCAGCAGCGCACCACGCGGCACGCCTTGCAAACCATCTTCACCGCCGGTGAAAGGCGCTTGCAGGCAGACAAAGTAAATCATCTGCGCCATGGCCAGCGTGATCATGGCGAAGTAGATGCCCTGGCGCCGGATGGCGATCAGGCCCACGCCCAGGCCCAGCACCGCGCCGATCACCATGCCGGCCAGCACACCGGCCTCGGGCGACCAGCCGGCCGACCGGATCAACCAGCCGGTGCCGTAGGCCGCCGCGCCCAGGTAGGCGGCATGGCCGAATGACAGCAGCCCGGTGTAGCCCAGCAGCAGGTTGAAGGCGCAGGCAAAGATGGCGTAGCACATCGCCTTCATCATGAACACCGGGTACAGGCCGATGAAGGGCGCGGCCACCAGGAAGGCAAGTACCGCCAGCCTGAGCCAGTAGACACCGTGGAACCGGCTCTGCCGGGCCACGGGCGTCGCCTCCCCGGGGAGGAGCGCCGAAGGCGCTTCAGAGGGGGTCATGTCATGCCTCCTTGCCGAACAGGCCGGCCGGCCGGATCATCAGCACGATGGCCATGATCACAAACACCACGATGCTCGACGCCTCGGGGTAGAACACCTTGGTCAGGCCCTCGATCAGGCCGAGCGCCAGCCCGGTGAGGATCGACCCCAGGATCGAGCCCATGCCACCGATCACCACCACCGCAAACACCACGATGATCAGGTTGCTGCCCATCAGTGGTGTGATCTGGATCACCGGCGCGGCCAGCACGCCGGCCAGCGCGGCCAGGCCGGCGCCGGCGCCGTAGGTCAGCATCACCATCACCGGCACATTGATGCCGAAGGCTTGCACCAGCTTGGGGTTCTCGGTGCCGGCGCGCAAGTAGGCGCCCAGCCGGGTGCGCTCGATGATGAACCAGGTGCTCAGGCAGACCA
>JANMKO010000424.1:0-6010 GCA_031372085.1 Betaproteobacteria bacterium | reverse complement strand
GATGAGCGCCCAAACCTTTACTATTCGATCCGGCAACCCAATTCAGGGGAAGACGTATGGCCCAAGCGCACGCGTGTTTGGGCCATGTCAAAAGAGGTGCATGAGCGAAATGTGGCCGAGAATAGACTGTGGTGGGGTGTGAAGGGGAGCAACAGCGTTCCGGCCCTGAAGAATTTCTTGGGGGATATTCAGCAGGGCATGATGCCGGTCTCGTTGCTCAAGCATGAAGTTGCCGGACACACTGATGAAGCCGCCAAAGAATTGCGCGCGCTTGTGCCTGATGTGAAGTTCACACCCAAACCGGTTCGACTGATCACTCATCTGCTTCAAATCGCCACCGACAAAGATTCTCTGGTCCTCGATTCCTTCGCTGGCTCCGGCACCACCGGCCACGCGGTGCTGAAACAAAATGCCGAAGACGGCGGCCAGCGCAAATTCATTCTGGTCGAGATGGACACCAACATTGCCCAAAACGTCACCGCCCAGCGGGTGCGGCGGGTGGCCAGCGGCTATACCAACGCCAAAGGCCAGAATATCGACGGCCTGGGCGGCGGCTTCCAGTTTTGCCGGCTGTCAAAAGAGCCGCTGTTTGCCGCCGACGGCCAGGTGCGCGCCGATGTGCGCTTTGCCCAACTGGCCGAGTTTGTGTGGTTTGCCGAAACCGGCAGCGGCTTCACCGGCAGTGCCGATTCACCGCTGCTGGGCGTGCACGCCGGTCGGGCGATTTACCTGCTGTACAACGGCATCCTGAAAGATATTTCTGAGGCCGGTGGCAATGTACTGACCAACGGTGTGTTGGACGCCTTGCCGCCCTTCAGCGGCCCGAAAGTGATTTACGCCGCCGCCAACCGGCTGGGCGCCCGGGCCGGCCGCGAGAACATCACCGTCAAACAAACGCCTTACGCGCTGGCGGTATGAGCATGCAAACCCTGCCCGTCACGCCCACCGCCGTCATCGCGCCCCTGCGCAGCTTTGCGCCCAAGGTGTATCAAACCCAGGTGCTGGACAGCATCAGCGCGTACTTTCACGCCTGCCACGCGCTGCCATCCCCCAGCATTGCTTTCACCGCCACCACCGAGAAACTCTGGGGCCAGGGCCTGCCGTGCCGCCCGCTGGCGGGGTTCCCGCCTGACATGCCGTATTTCTGCCTGCGGGTGCCCACGGGCGGCGGCAAAACCTGGCTGGCGGCCAAAAGTGTGGCGCTGGTCAATACCCACTTGCTGCGATGCGAACACAGCGTGGTGCTGTGGCTGGTGCCCAGCAAGCCGATCCGCGACCAGACCCTGCGTGCGCTGCGCGACCGCAGCCACCCGTACCACGCCGCGCTGCGCGAGGCCGGGCCGGTGACGGTGCTCGACCTGGACGAGGCCAAAAGCCTGACCCGGGCCACGCTGGACACCAGCACCACCGTCATCGTGGCCACCCGGCAGGCGTTCCAGGTGGAGGACGAAGAGTGCCGCAAGGTCTACCAATCCAGCGGCACACTGATGCATCACTTTGAGCACCTGCGCGCAGAGCAGCGCGCCGGGCTGCTGACCGACGGTGAAGGCGTGGCACAAACCACGCCGTACTCGCTGGCCAACGTGCTGCGGCTGCGCCGGCCGTTTGTGGTGGTGGATGAGGCGCACAACAGCCGCACCGACCTGGCCTTTGAGATGCTGGCGCGGTTTTGCCCCAGCGGCGTGATGGAACTCACTGCCACACCCGATCTGGAGCGCACGCCGTCCAACGTGCTGCACAGCGTGTCGGCCGCCGAGTTGAAGACCGAAGAGATGATCAAGCTGCCGGTGTTGCTGGAGGCCGAGCCCGACTGGCAGCAGTGCCTGGCCGATGCCCTGGGCCGGCGCGACGCGCTGCACGCCCTGGCCGACACTGAGCAGCGCGCCGGCGCGGCCTACCTGCGGCCCATCGTGCTGATCCAGGCCGAGCCACGCCGCAGCGGGGTGGACACGCTGGATGTGGAGCGGGTGCGCGCCGAATTGCTGGCCAACCACCGCGTGCCGGCTGAGCAGATCGTGGTCGTCACCAGTGAGCAGCGCGGGCTGGACAAGATCGATGCCGACCACCCGCTGGGCATCGCCGACCCGGCCTGCCCGGTGCGCTTTGTCATCACCCAGCGGGCGCTGGCCGAGGGCTGGGATTGCCCGTTTGCCTACATTCTTGTCAGCATGGCGTCGCTGCACTCGGCCACTGCGGTGGAGCAGTTGCTGGGGCGGGTGCTGCGCCAGCCAGGCGCGCAGCGGCGGGCCAGCCCGTGGCTGAACCAGTCGTATGCGTTTGTGGTGTCGCCCAACTTTGCCGAAACTGCCGCTGCGCTGCGCGACCGGCTGGTGGCCGGCGCCGGGTTTGACAGGCGCGCAGTGGCTGAATTTGTGGCGGCGGCCCGGCCCGCGCAGGCCCGACTCGATCTGGACGCCGGCCGGGTGGTCTACACCCCGGTGACCGTGGTGCTGACCGAAAAACCCGATTTCAAGCCGCTGGCCAAACCGATCCGCGACAAGCTGAGCTGGGACGCCAGGAACAACACGCTGACGCTCAACACCCCGCTGACCGAGGCCAAAGCCGGCGCGCTGCAAGCAGTGGTCAGCGCACCGGTGGCGGTGGCCGCCGTCACGCAAGCGGCATTGGCCAGCCGCAGCACGGCCATTGAGTTTTTTCAGACCCCGGCCGAGCTGGGTGAGACCTTCAGCGTGCCGCAACTGGCCTTGCGGGTGCAGGGTGAACTGCGGCTGTTTGACGACCCCGAGGTGCTGGACTACCCGTGGGATTTGTCGCTGCTGGACGCCGCACCCGCCACCGAGGACATGACCGCGCTGGGCGCCGGGCTCAGGGTCTCAGAAAGCGGCGAGATCGACATCGACCCCGGCAGTGGCAAGGTGGTGTCGCGCTTTTTGCCCGATCTGCAACGTGACCTGGGCCTGGTCTACGTGCCTGAAAACTGGAGCGAGCTGCGGCTGGCCGCGTGGCTGTGCCGCAACCTGCCCGAGCCCACCCTCACCCATGCCAGCAAATTGGCGTTTGTCTCGGCGTGGCTGGCCGATCTGCTGGGCCGCGCCGGGCAAAGCCTGGCACGCATCAACCTGCAAAAATTCTTGCTGCGCGATTTGCTGGAGGCGCGCATGCGCAGCTTGCGCCGGCAGGCGGTCGACAAAGCCTTCAACGCCACGCTGTTTGGCGATGACCGCGCGGCCCGGGTGGCCGTGAGCGATGTCTACGTCTTCCACTTTGCGCCCCACGCCTACGCGCCGGTGCGCGACTACGACCACCGATTTGGCCAGTTTGAGTTCAAGAAACACTACTACGGCCGAATGGGCGATTTCGACAGCAAAGAAGAGTTTGCTTGCGCCTGCTGGCTGGACACGCAAGCCCAAAAGGGCCGCATCCAGTGGTGGGTGCGCAACCTGGTGCGGCGCGAGGGCAGCTCGTTTTTCTTGCAAAAAGCCAACGGCCGGTTTTATCCTGATTTTGTTTGCCAACTGCCCGCCGCTGGTGGCCAGCCGGGCACCGTGTTGGTGGTGGAATACAAAGGGGGTGACCGTTGGGCCGGCGCCGACGACGACCGCCGCATCGGCGCGCTGTGGGCCGAGTTGTCCGACGGGCGCTGCCGCTTTGTGATGGTCAGTCACCAGCGCTGGGACGGGATTGACGCGCTGCTCGGTTGACCGGCGGCGCTGTCGATTTTGACCGTCGATGCGGGCCTTGTCCGAAGGAGAGTTGATGAGCAGCGCCCAGATTCGCGTCGGCATCGGCGGCTGGACATTCGAGCCCTGGCGCAACAACTTCTACCCCGCCGGCTGGCCCAAAGCCCGCGAGCTGGAATATGCCAGCCACCGGCTCAATGCCATCGAGATCAACAGCACGTATTACCGTTCTCAGCAACCCGCCACCTTTGCCAAATGGCGTGATGCCACACCGGATGGTTTTGTTTTTTCGGTCAAGGCGTCGCGCTTTGCCACCAACCGGCGGCTGCTGGCCGAGGCCGGTGAATCAGTACAGCGGTTTGTGCAGGGCGGCCTCACCGAGCTGGGCGACAAACTCGGGCCGATCATCTGGCAGTTTGCGCCGACCAAACAGTTTGAGGCGGCGGATTTTGCGGCGTTCCTGGCGCTGCTGCCTGCACAGCAACAGGGTGTGCCACTGCGCCATGCCCTGGACGTGCGGCACCCGAGTTTCAAATGTGCGGAGTATCTGGCGCTGGCGCGCCGCCACGGCCACAGCACGGTTTTTACAGAATCCGATGATTACCCCGCATTTGCCGACATCACCGGCAGCCTGGTTTACGTGCGCATCATGCGCACTGAAAGCGGGCTGCCCGACGGCTGCCCGCCGCAGGCCCTGGCCCAACTGGCGGCGTGCGCAAAAATCTGGCGCGCTGGGCAAGAGCCGGCGGGTTTGCCGCGCATCCAGCCAGCGCCAGCAGCCACCGCGCCGCGTGATGTGTTTGTGTTTTTTATCAGCGCCGCCAAAGAAAAAGCGCCGGCGGCGGCGATGGCCTTGCGACGATTTTTGGCATGAGGTCTTGTTTATTCACCCGACGGAGCCCAAAAAATGACACCAGCAGCGCAAACCCTGGCAAATCCCCAGCTCGACCTGGTTTTTGAACGCGAGGTGGATCTACCCAAAGAGTTGATCTGGCAAGCCTGGACACGGCCGGAATTGATTCAGCAATGGTTTACGCCGGCACCGTGGCAAACGGTAGGCTGCGAGATTGATCTGCGGCCCGGCGGGCTGTTCTACACCGTGATGCGCTCACCCGAGGGGCAGGATTTTCCAAACACCGGGTGTTTTCTGGAGGTGGTGGAGAACCAGCGGCTCGTCTGGACGTCGGCCCTGGGCCCCGGGTTCAGGCCGGTGCCGGCCGTGCCAGGCGAGTCGGCGACCTGCGACTTTGCCTTCACCGTCATCCTCACGCTGGCGCCGCAGGGCACTGGCACGCGCTACACCGCGCTGGTGCTGCACCGGGACGAGGCCGACCGGCAAAAGCACGACGCGATGGGGTTTCAAGACGGCTGGGGCAAGGCGTTTGACCAGCTGGTGGCGTTGGTCAAGACGCCGTAGCAGGCGGGGGAGGTGGGAGATGGAGGACGGGCTCGGCACCCTCACCCCAGCCCTCTCCCGCAGGCGGGAGAGGGAGCAAGGCACGACGCGGTGGGGGCCGCGTGACTTGCACCCTCGCCCCCGGCACGGGGGCGAGCGCTGGAGTGAGGAAGCCGAGCCAGCCGACGCGCACCCCGTCAACTTGGCCGCCCAGGTGCCCGTCGCCAGCACGCACCTGCCAAGTCGAAACCCTGTCTGAGCCTGCGGCGCAGGCGAGTCGATACCACCGGCGCAAAGCGCAGTCGGCCGGCGTGACATAGAAACTGTTTGCAAGCGCTTTTCTTTGCTTCCTTTCTTTTTCGCCAAAAAGAAAGGGAGGCGGCCGCCGGGCCGAATCCCGGCACTTGTCAGCGGCCACCAGCGCCCGGCTATACCGCCCTCACCCCACCTTGTCCCTCCGGCGGCAGAGGGAGCCGCGCACAAACCAGTGCAGTTTCGGGCACCTCAACGCGCTGCCACGTGCGCGAGTGCGCACTGTTGGCATCGTGCTTGCCTGCTGCCGCATTCGCGCGTGAGCGCACCACGCGGCTCAAGCGTCGCGGCCGTCTTTGGCCAGCTCACGCCGGATACCGCGCTGCAACGCGTCGGCGCTGATGCGGTGGCTGCCGTCGGCAATCGCCAGCAGGCAGGCGTAGCGCACCACGTTCATGATGGCGCCGCCGCACAGCGCGTGGCGGGCGGCGATCTGCGGCAAATCCACATCGGGCGCCAACTGCACCGCCGCCGGAAAACCCTGCTGCCAGAGCGTGAGCCGCTCCTCGGCGCGCGGCATCGGAAAGTAGATCACCGCCTCGAAGCGGCGCGCAAACGCCGGGTCGATGTTGTCTTTGAAGTTGGACGCCAGGATGGTGATGCCGTCAAAGGTCTCGATTCGCTGCAGCAGGTACGACACCTCCTGGTTGGCATAGCGGTC
>JANMKO010000085.1:0-7008 GCA_031372085.1 Betaproteobacteria bacterium | reverse complement strand
GACGGGCTCAACATCATCGTTTGGCGCAACCCCGAGCTGTCGATGTCAGTGCCGGTGCGGCCGGACGGCAAGGTGGCCGCGCCGCTGGTCGAAGAGATCGTTGCGCAGGGCAAAACGTCCACCGAGCTGGCCCGTGACATTGAAAAACAGCTCAGCAAATACGTTCGTGATCCGGTCGTCACGGTGTTGGTGACCAGTTTTGTTGGCCCGTACAGTGAGCAAATCCGGGTGGTGGGTGAGGCGGCGCGGCCGCAGTTCTTGAGCTACAAGAAAAACATGACCCTGCTGGACGTGATGATTGCCGTGGGCGGGCTGACTGATTTTGCCGCCGGCAACAGCGCCACCATCCTGCGCACGGGTGACGGCGGCAAGCAATATGCGGTGCGGTTGAAAGACCTGATCAAGCGCGGTGATGTGTCGGCCAATGTCGAGATGAAGCCGGGCGACATCCTGGTGATCCCGCAAAGCCTGTTCTGAGCCGCGCTGCCGCACGCCAGCATCCCACCCCGCAGACCAAGCCAAGCCGACCCCGATGGAAGAGCTGATCAGCCAATTCACCTCGATTGCCCGGGGGATGTGGAAGTTTCGATGGACCGGGCTGGTGGTGGCCTGGGTGATCGGCGCCGTGGGCGCGGTGGTGGCCTTCAAGGTGCCGGATCGTTTTGAGGCGATGGCGCGCATCTTTGTCGATACCCAGTCGATTCTCAAGCCGCTGATGTCGGGCCTGGCGGTGCAGCCCAATGTCGACCAGCAGGTGGTGATGTTGAGCCGCACCTTGATCAGCCGGCCGAATATCGAAAAACTCGTGCGCATGGCCGATCTGGATTTGAAGAGTGAATCCAAGGTGCAGCAAGAGGGTTTGATCGAGAGTTTGATGAAAAACGTCGAGATCAAGAGCACCGGGCGCGACAACCTGTATTCACTGACCTTTGTCGACCCCGACCGCGACAAAGCCAAGCGCGTCATCCAGTCGATGGTGTCGATTTTTGTCGAATCCAGCCTGGGCGCCAGCCGCAAAGATACCGATTCGGCCAAGGTGTTTTTGGACGAGCAGATCAAGACCTACGAGGCCAAGCTGGAAGAGGCTGAAACCCGGTTGAAGGATTTCCGCCTGCGCAACCTGGATTTGCAGACCGGCGACGGCAAGGATTCGGCGTCGCGCCTGGGCTCGATCGGCCAGCAGCTGGAAACCGCCAAGCTTGAACTGCGTGAGGCCGAAAATTCTCGCGACGCCGCGCGCAAGCAGGTGGAGGCTGAAAAAAGCGGCGCCAACGCCGGGCTGCAAAGCCTGCTGCAAGAGTCGGCCATTTCGGTGGCCACGCCCGAGATCGACGCCCGCATCGAGGCCCTGCGGCGCAACCTCGACCAGTTGTTGCAGCGGTTTACCGATCAGCACCCCGATGTGGCCAATTCGCGCCGCTTGCTGGCCGATCTGGAATCGCAAAAACGCAAAGAGGTGGCCGAATTGCGCAAGGCCGCGATGGCGGCGCCGCAGCCGGCGCAAACCGCCGGCAATACCAGCCTGGCGATGCAGGAGCTGGCGCGTTTGCAGGCGTCGGCCGAGGTGCAGGTGGCGGGCTTGAAGGCGCGGGTGGCCGAGTATTCGGCCCGTTATGCCCAGGCGCGCGCGCTGTCCCGCACGTCACCGCAAATCGAGGCCGAGGCGGCGCAGTTGAACCGCGATTACGCCATCGTCAAGAAGAACTACGAAGACCTGGTCGGCCGGCGCCAATCGGCGGTGATGTCGGGTGATCTGGACATGGCGTCGGGCGTGGTGGACTTCCGGCTGATCGATCCGCCCCGGGTGTCGCCGCGGCCGGTGTCACCCAACCGCTTGTTGTTGATGTTGATTGCGCTGGGCGCGGCGCTGGGCGCGGGCTTGTTCACCGCCTTTGCCGCCAGCCAGTTGCGGCCGGTCTACAACGACGCGCAAGAGCTGCGCACCAAGACCAGCCTGCCGCTGCTGGGCGTGGTGTCGATGATCCTGAGCGATGACGAGCGCAAGAGTGAGCGCAACAACCGCTTGCGGTTTTATGCCGGCACCGGCAGCTTGCTGGCCTCTTTTCTGGTGGCCCTGGTCACGATCTCGATCATTGCCGGACGGCAGGTAGGCTAGAAGACCATGAGCAGCTTGATTGAACAGGCCGCTGAGCGCCTGGCGCAGATCCGCGAAGCCGGCATCCTGGTGCCCGATGTCGGCCCGCCCAGCGCGCCGGCCCCGCTGCCGCTGGCCGGTGGTGGTGGTGCCGGGGCGGGCGGCGCGGGCGGGCACACGGCGTTGCCGCCGGTGCCCGTGCCGCCGGCCCTGCCCGCCGTTGCCGACGCCCACCCCGTGCCGTTGTCCAAAACGGTCGAGCTCGACCTGGTGGCGCTGGCGGCGGCCGGGTTTCTGGTGCCGCTGGCCCCGCGCTCGCACATGGCCGATCAATACCGGGTGATCAAGCGGCCGTTGATCGCCAACGCCATCGGCAAGGGTGCGGCCAAGGTCATCCACGGCAACCTGATCATGATGACCAGCGCGATGCCGGGTGAGGGCAAGAGCTTCACCTCGATCAACCTGGCGATGAGCATCGCGTCCGAGCTGGACCACACGGTGATGCTGGTGGACGCCGATGTGGCGCGGCCGTCGGTGCTGAAGAAGCTCGGGTTGGCTGAGGCGCCGGGCCTGCTCGACCTGTTGGAGGGCAAGGCCGAGATGAGCGATGTGCTGATGCGCACCAACATCGACAAGCTCACCATCCTGCCCAGCGGCCGGCCGCACCCCAAATCCACCGAGCTGCTGGCCAGTGATGCGATGCGCCAGTTGCTGGCCGACATGGCATCGCGCTATGCCGACCGCATCATCATTTTTGATTCACCGCCGCTGCTGCTGACCACCGAGTCGCGCGTGCTGGCCACCCAGATGGGCCAGGTGGTGATGGTGGTGCATGCCGGCAAAACCTTGCAGGCCGATGTGCAGCATGCGCTGTCAACGATCGAGTCGTGCCCCATCCGGATGATGTTGTTGAACAAGGCCCGCACCGATTCACAAGGCGCCTACGGCTACGGTTATGGCTACGGTTACGGCTATGGCTACGGCTATGGCTACGGTGATGCCGACAAGGCCAAAGAGCCGAAGGACGCCAAGAAAGGGCAGGCCGATGCGCCGTCCCCTTCTTGATCCGGTGCCCAACATCGTTGTTCTGGCGGCAGGGGTTTGGCAGCGGCGGGCCCGGGCCCAACCGGCGTGCTGGGCGGTGCTGGCCCGGGCGGCGTCATTGGCGCTGCTGGCGGGGGCCGCCGTGCCGCCCGCCGCCGGCCAACGCGCGCTGGCCATCGAGCCCAACGCGGCGGTCAGCCAGACGCTGACCGACAACTACCGGCTCACCGGCGCGGCCCCGGCCGGTGATCTGGTCACGCGCCTGTCGGCCGGGCTGGGCCTGCGCAGCCAGGCCGGCTTGCTGCGCGGGTATCTCGATTATTCGCTGTCCAGCCTGTTGTATGCCCGGCATGCCGACCGCAATGAATTTCAAAATGCGCTCAGGTCAAACCTGGCGGCCGATTTGATCGACGGCCGGTTGCGGCTGGTGGTGGACGCCGGTATCTCACAAAGCGCGGTATCGGCTTTTGGTGCCCAGCCGGGGGCGGGTGGTTTGAGCAACGCCAATACCACCGAGTTGCGCACGCTGCGCGTCACGCCGACATTTCAGGGCCCGTTGGGGCCCGATTTGCGTTACGGCGGCTCACTGGCTTATTCAATCTCCGATGCCAGCAAAACCAGCAACGGCGATTCAAACTCGACCCAACTGGCGTTGACAGTGGCGCCGGCCGCGCCCGGCCGAATCAGCTGGGCGCTGGACGGGTCGCACTTGCGGTCCGACTACAAACAAGGCCGCACTACCGAGAGCGACCGGGCCAACGGCCAGTTGACGGTGCGGCTCGATGATCTGGATTTGCGGCTGAACGCCAATACCGGCATCGAGCTGACCAACCTGGCCACGCAGGGCCGCCAGCGTTACGCCACCTGGGGCGTTGGCGCGGTGTGGGAGCCGTCACCCCGCATCCGGCTGGCGGGTGATCTGGACCACCGTTTTTTTGGGCAATCGCACAGCCTGAGCCTGGAATACCGCACGCCGCTCACCGTCTGGCGGCTCAGTGATTCACGCAGCGTGTCCACCGGCGACGGCCAAGCCGGCTTCAACGGGCGCGGCACGGCCTACGATTTGTTCTTTGCCCAGTTTGCGTCGGTTGAGCCCGATCCGGTCAAGCGTGCTGATCTGGTGAATGCCTTTTTGCGCAGCAACGGCATCGATCCGGCGGCCATCACCCAGCCGGGTTTCTTGCGCGCCAGTGCCAGTCTGGACGACCGGCTATCGCTGTCGGTGGCCTATCGCGGCGTCCGCAGCACGGCAGTGTTGACCGCCAACCGCAGCCGCAGCCGGCGGCTGGACACGGTCAGCAACGCAGTGGACGATCTGGCCCAGGCAGGCGAGGTGCGGCTGACCAGCGTGGCGCTGGATCTGTCGCACCGGCTGACGCCGCTGGGGTCGGTCAGCCTGCTGCTCAGTGCGCAGCAAGGCCGGGGCACGCAGGCCGGCCAGGACAACCGGCAGCGCCAGATGAGCTTGAGCTACAGCACCCGGCTGACGCCCGAAAGCACGCTGTCGGCCGGCGCGCGGCGGGCGCGCTACCAGACCGGCGCAGTGGCGTATGCCGAAAGCGCCTTGTTCGCCTCTTACGGGATTCGGTTCTGAGCCATGTACGAATCTTTTTATGGCTTGACGAACAAGCCCTTCCAGCTCAACCCCGATCCGACGTTTTACTTCGGCAGCAAACAGCACCGGCGCGCCAAGGCTTATCTGGATTACGGTGTTTCACGCAATGAGGGTTTTATCGTCATCACCGGTGAGATCGGTGCCGGCAAAACCACCTTGCTGCGTGCGCTGATCGACGGCCTGCACGGCAGCAATGTGGTGGTGGGCCACCTGGTGACAACGCAACTCGGTGCTGAAGATACTTTGCGCATGGTCGGTGCGTCGTTTGGCTTCAAGGTCAAGGATGTCCCGAAATCTGAATTGCTGATCACGCTGGAGGCGTTTTTGATCAGCCAGACGACCAAAGGCAAACGCTGCCTGCTGATTGTGGATGAGGCGCAAAACCTGACGCCCCGGGCGGTTGAAGAGTTGCGCATGCTGTCGAACTTTCAATTTGGCAACCAGGCGCTGATGCAAAGCTTCCTGGTCGGCCAGCCCGAGTTTCGAGAGATTCTGCAGCGGCCCGAGATGGAGCAGTTTCGCCAACGTGTGGCGGCCACCTGCCACATCGGCCCGCTGGATTTGGACGAAACCCAGCACTATATTGAGCACCGGCTCAAATGCGCCGGCTCAACCGGCAAGCCCAGTTTCGAGACGGCGGTATTCGAGGCCGTATTCAAAGCCAGCGGCGGCATCCCGCGGCGCATCAACTCGGTCTGTGACCGGCTGCTGCTGGCCGGCTTTCTGGCCGGCAAAACCCATCTTGAGCTGACCGACGTGACCGAGGTGGTGCGTGAATTTGCCAGTGAGGCCGAGGTGCCCAGCCGCCGGCCCGCCAGCGCCGACAGCGTGCGTGGTGAGTTGTCGGTGGCCGGCCCCAGCACCCATTCGGCGGTGCTGGATGTGGACTTGAACAAGCTGCAAATCGACCCGGCCGCTGCCGACACGATGGCGCGGCAGATCACCCGCCTGGCGTCTGAGCAGCGCGGTGACCAGTTGCAGCGCGTCGAGCGTGGCCTGCTGCGGCTGGAGCGCACCAACCTGCAACTGCTGGCCATGCTGCAACAGCTGGTGACGGCGGTGAAAAAGCCGTCTGACGAGGGCCCAAAATGAGCCGCGACCTGGCTGACGTGGCAACCGGCAGCGCCGCCGTCGCAGCGCCCACCCCGCCCATGCCACGCAACCAGCGCCGCACCGGCCCGGTGATGTGCGTGGTGGGCGCCCGGCCCAACTTCATGAAGATGGCGCCCATCCTGCGCGCGCTGGCCGCCCACCAGCCGCCGCTGCCGGCGCTGCTGGTGCACACCGGCCAGCACTACGACCAGGGCATGAGCCACCAGTTGTTTGCCGACCTGGGCCTGCCGCTGCCCGACCTCAATCTGGAGGTGGGCTCAGGCAGCCACGCGGTGCAAACCGCCGAGGTGATGCGCCGCTTCGAGCCCGCGCTGGACGCGCACGAGCCGTGTTGCGTGCTGGTGGTGGGCGATGTCAACTCCACGCTGGCCTGCACCCTGGTGGCGGTGAAAAAAGGCGTGCCGGTGGTGCATGTCGAGGCCGGCCTGCGCAGCTACGACCGCAAGATGCCCGAAGAGATCAACCGGGTGCTCACCGACCAGGTGGCCGACCGGCTGTACACCACCGAGCGCAGCGCGCTGGCCAACCTGCTGCGTGAGGGCGTGGCTGCCGAGCGGGTGTGTTTTGCCGGCAACGTGATGATCGACTCGCTGCTGGCCAACCGCCCGCAGGCCCGGCCGGCGGCCGACACCTTGCGCGCGCACGGCATCGACCCCGCGCTGGTCGATCAGCCCAACGGTTACGGTGTCGTCACCCTGCACCGGCCGTCGAATGTGGACGACGCCCAGACGCTGACCACCCTGCTCGGCGTGCTGGGCGAGGTGGCGGCCCGGCTGCCGCTGGTGTTTGCGCTGCACCCGCGCACCCGCAACCACATCGAGCGCTTTGGCCTGGGCGGCCTGATCGACCCCCGGCGCATGGCCTTGCTGCCGCCGCAGGGTTACCTTGAGATGCTGGGCCTGATGGCCGGTGCCACGCTGGTGCTCACCGATTCAGGCGGTCTGCAAGAAGAAACCACCGCGCTGGGCGTGCCCTGCCTCACGCTGCGCGACAACACCGAGCGCCCGATCACCGCCGAGCAAGGCACCAACACCCTGGTGGGGCGCGACGTGCAGGCCATTCGCGATGGCGTGGCCGACATCCTGGCCGGCCGTGGCAAACGCGGCCGCCTGCCCGAGCGCTGGGACGGCCATGCGGCCGA